>CAZXHQ010000112.1:0-9519 GCA_964640145.1 uncultured Rhodothermales bacterium
AGCGTCCAGATCACGACCATACGATGTTCCGGGCCTTCCTACAGCCTGCAAACCTATAGCCTGCAAGACCCATTCCTCAGGATAACGCGCAGACCGCGGCGAAGGCGCCGCATATCCGTAACTACTCCCATGAAAAGCGTGCGCAACATATTCTGGCCGTTCCTGCTGCTTCTGCTGGTCCCCGCAGCCTTCGCGCAGACGGGGAAGATCGCCGGGACGGTAACGGAGGCTCAAACCGGTGAGTCGCTCATTGGAGTAAATATTGCGATCGAGGGCACGACGCAGGGTGCCGTGACGAATGAAAACGGGTACTACGTCATTCTCAACGTGGACCCGGGCTCCTATACGATTCGAGCCTCATATATCGGCTTCGCCACGCAGCTCGTCGAAGAGGTGCGTGTCAACATAGACCAGACGACGACCGTCGACATCGTGATGACCGAGCAGGTCATCGAAGGGGAGGAGGTCGTCGTGACGGCTGAGCGGCCCGTTGTGCAGCCGGACGTCTCTGCGAGCCTGGCTAACATCGAGGCGGAGGAGATCGAACGGCTGCCCGTCTCGACCATCTCGGGCGCGATCGGGTTGCAGGCCGGCATTCTCGGCCTCGAGGTCCGCGGAAGCGATCCGAACGAGCTCAGCTTCATGGTCAACGGTCTGACGTTCCGCGATGAGCGGACGAACGCGCCCTTTACGGGAATCAGCCTCACGGCGGTCGAGGAGATTCAGGTCCAGACCGGCGGGTTCAACGCCGAGTACGGAAATGTCCGTTCGGGCGTGGTGAACGTGGTGACGAAAGACGGGTGGCGCGACCGCTTCGGCGTCGACGCCATCGTTCGCTACAGCCCGCCGGCGCAGAAGCACTTCGGCCCTATGGCCAACGACCCCAATGCGTACTGGATTCGTCCCTACGTGGACCAGGACGTCGCATTCGTGGGCACACAGGACGGCGATTGGGACGAGGCGACGCGCTCGCAATACCCCGAGTTTGCAGGCTGGATCGCGCTGTCTGAAGAGCGCCTCCGTGACGACGATCCGACCAACGACATGTCGCCGGCCGCCCTGCAGCAGGCGTTTCTATGGCAGCATCGCAAGCAGATGGAGATCGTCGACCCCGATTATTCAGTCGACCTCGGCATAGGGGGTCCGTTGCCGTTCAGCTCCGCACTCGGCGGCGCTCGGTTCTTTGCGTCGTATCGCTGGGATCAGAACATGTACCTCGTACCGCTCTCCAGAGATCGGCACGGCGAGCAGTCCGGTCACCTGAAGCTCACCTCCGACGTCGCGCCCGGCATGAAGCTGAGTGTGGAGGGCCTCCTTGCCCGCGAGACGGGCACCGCCTCGAACCGCGACGGATCCCCCGGCGTCTTCAGCTCCGCCGTCTCGGTCGCTTCGGAGATGGACCGCGTGAGTTTTATCGACACGCGCATTTTCGCGGAAGATTACTGGGCGCCGACGCAGGTCGATCGCTCGATGCTCGGTGCGAAGTTCACCCACGCCCTGAACCAGAACTCATTTTACGAGGTCCGGTTCACGCGCTTCGGATCGGCCTACGATACGAACCCGGGCGAGCGGCGGGACACGACCACGGTCGCCGAGTTCGGCGGGGTAGGCTTCGACGAGGGACCGTTCGGCTTCTCCCCGGAGCCCACGTTTGGCGTGGCCGGCATGCGCATGGGAGTCGGCATGTCCAACGCTCGCGATACGAGCCGCGTTGTGGTCTATAATGCGAAGGCCGACCTCACCAGTCAGGTCAATCAATACCTCCAGGTCAAGACCGGTCTCGAATACAACCTCACGGACAGCCGCATCAACTACGGTTCGTTCGACGCCTTCCTTCGCGGATCGAACCAGGTTTCGCAGTGGGACCGTGAGCCCACACGGGCAGCGGTGTACGGGCAGAGCAAGGTCGAATTCCAGGGCATGATCGCGAATGCCGGACTACGGATGGACTACTTCCACGCCGGCGGAGAGTGGTATGACTACGACCGGTTCACGGAGGCCTTTTCCGCGGCGAATGCGGCGATACGCGACTCGCTGCTGGACACGAGGCCGACCGAGCGGCTCGTAACGCTGAGTCCGCGCCTGGGCGTCTCGTTTCCGGTAACGACGTATTCCAAACTCTATTTCAATTATGGGCATTTCCGGTCCCTGCCGGATCCCAATTCTCTCTTCCTGTTCCGCCGCTTCTCGGAGACGGGCAAGGTCGCCCAGGTGGCCAATCCGAACAACCCCCTGCCGAAGACGCGTGCTTACGAACTCGGCTACGAGCACTCGCTGATGGACCAGTTCCTCGTGCGGGTGGCGGGCTATTACAAGGATATTTCCTTCGTGCCGAATCTCGTCACGTTGACGAGCCGCGATGGGCAGACCGAGTACGCCACGTATACACCGGACAACTTTGCCGACGTTCGCGGCTTCGAGCTTACATTCAGCCGAAATCGGGGACAGTGGATCCGTGGATTCATCAACTACACGTACATGGTCACGTCGTCGGGCTACTTCGGCTTTGACGAGATCAACGAGAATCCCACCATCCAGCGCCAGTTCGAGAATAGCGATGCGGAGCGACGAGAGGCGTTCTCGCAGCCCGTTCCGCGGCCCTACGCGCGCATTAATCTCGACATCATCTCGCCGGAACAGTTCGGTCCGTCCTTCGGCGGCCTCGACCTCTTCGGCGACTGGCGTCTCAGCTTCCTCGGTACGTGGCGCCAGGGCGACAAGTTCACGTGGACCGGCGGAGGCAGCGTCCCGGGCGTGCGCAACAACGTACAGTTCGTCGACTTTTGGAATCTTAACCTCCGTTTCGCGAAGAACTTTAGCGTGGGTGGTTCCGATGCGCAGTTCTTCGTAGACGTCTTCAACGTTCTCAACACGAAACGTCTTTCGTTCACGGGCTTCGTGGACGGCAACGATCAGAACGCCTACCTGCGCTCACTGCACCTGCCTGCGTCGGACGACTACAACAACATCGTCGGAGACGACAAGATCGGCACGTACCGCAGCTACGACGTGCCCTATCAGCCCATGGAAGGCATTCAGTCCCGGACGGTGTTCGACGCGTCCCAGCGTGCCCCGAGCAGCGAGCGGATCTATTACGAATTCGAATCCGATCAGTACATCGTCTACCGCGACGGGACCTGGCAGCAGGCCGACCCAAAACGCATCGACCAGGTGCTGAAAGAGAAGGCCTACATCGATATGCCGAACATGAGATTCCTCACCTTTCTGGATCCGCGCGACGTGTACTTCGGACTGCGGCTCACGTTTTGAGCGCACCACGAGACCTCCCGACACGGATCCGACTCGGCAACCCAACGCGGTAACGACCAGCATAATGGCTTTACGAAAAACGATCGCTCTGGCGGCGGCTCTGATTGGCGTGGCGGCCATGACGGCTCGTTCCGCGGACGCGCAATTTCAGAAGAAGTGGCTCTCCGGCGGTTCGTTGCATAACTGGTACAGCGAGGTGGGCTCCGAGGTCGAGTCCGGCGGTTTCGTCGGCAACCAGCAGGACGGCGCCCGCTGGCCGGGTGTGTACAGATTTACGGATGTTCAGGCATGGAAGGGTGTCTGGATCGGCGCGACGAACGTCACCGATGAGTTCGGCGACCGCTACGATTACCGCGTCGTACACGCCGGTCCTCGCGTGAGCGGTTCAGGCGAGTTCTTTCCGCTGGAGTTCGAGCTCGCAGCCCGACAGCCGGTGGCCGACGTCTTCGTGGACGGCTTTTTGTCCGAAAGTCTCGCTCCCATGGTTGTGGATCGCGTGGACCCGGACCTTCCGTCGGACTTCGTGCTGTATACCAGGGTCAATACGCTGCTGGGCGTCACGATGGAGCGGACCGTCTACCAGTTCAGCCAGGAGTACCACGATAATTATCACGTGATCGAATACGTACTTACGAACACGGGCAATACCGACGGGGACGGCGCCATCGAGCTTCCGGACCAGACGCTCGAGGGCGTTTACTTCTTCAAACAGTGGAGGTGGGCGCCTACCCGCGAGACACGTTACGTGATCGGCAATGCGACGGGGTGGGGCATCAACACCATGGTCGACACCTGGGGTGACGGCGACCAGGACAATCTCCCGTCTGCTGGCGAGCAGGTGCGTGCGCAGTACGCCTGGCACGGCTTTTTCCCGAACAAGGACGTCTCCTACGACAACCTAGGCGGGCCTATCTTGCCGTCGGCGTTGCCCGCCGACAACGTCGCGGACACGGACACGCTCGGACGGCTCGGCGCCTATCAGTTCGTCGGCGCCGTCACCCTGCACGCCGACGCGTCGGCATCCGACCCGTCCGACGATTCAGCTCAGCCGTCCACGACGACGGCGATCAGCTCCGACGCTCCGTTCCAGTCTCAGAACGATGCGTTCAATCCACCCAAGATGCAAACCGAGTACAACATTATGAGCTCCGGTCATGCACTCCCGTCGCACGCGTACGTCGTGGAGCCATCCGGCATGCCGGGCTGGCTGAGCCCCTCCGGTGATCCGTCGCTCGGCACGCCCGGCGGGTTTTCCGCCGCAAACGGGTATGGTCCCTATACGCTGGGCCCCGGCGAGAGCGTTCGCATCGTGATGGCGGACGCCGTCGACGGGTTGAGCCGCGAGGCTTCCCGCATGATCGGCCGCCAGTACAAGCTCTCCGACGCGAATGAGAGTGCCCTGCTGGACTACCCGGTCGACGGGCAGGTCGTCAGCCAGACGAAGAACGAGTGGGCGCTCAGCGGACGCGATTCCCTGTATCACACCTTCCTTCGAGCGCGGGACAACTTCGAATCGGGCTTCGGGATCCCGCCCGCTCCGCCCGCTCCGACGGCCTTCAACGTAAACTCCGGCGGCGACCGCATCTCCCTTAGCTGGGAGTATCCGGCTGCCCCTCCAGACGGCTTCGAGGTATACCGGGCACCGAATGCCCACGACAGCACGTACACGCTGATTCATTCAGCGGGACCGTCCGAGCAGTCCTATGAAGACACGACGCCGACGCGCGGTATCGACTACTACTATTACGTCGTCGCCGTCCAGAACAACAACTCGGACGGCACGGGACGCACCCCGACGAATGTGCCGCTGAAGAGCAGCCGCTATGCCACGCAGACGTACGTGCCCGCCAACCTGAAGCGGCAGCCGGGCGAGGCGCTCTCCGACATCAGGATCGTGCCCAATCCGTTTAATCTCGGCTCCTCTTCGGACGTCCGCTGGCCCGACCAGACCGACAAGCTCGGCTTTCTCAACATTCCCGGTCAGGCGACCATAGAGATCTACACGGAGCTCGGCGAGCTCGTCGACACGATCGTGCACGACGACGGAAGCGGCGATGCCTTCTGGGATCACACGACGTCGTCGCGACAGCTCGTCGCAAGCGGTCTCTACTTCGCGGTCATTACCGACACGGAGACCGGCGGACGCATCATCAAGAAGTTGGTGATCATACGATGAGAGCGCCGGCAGTCCTAGCTACACGGAGACCGTTACCGATGAAGCACTTAGCTATTGTGCTGATACTGGCGGCTTTTGCAGTTCCCTCCGCTCGAGCCCAGGATGAGGAGCCGGAGCGTCAGAAGCTGGCGCGAACGACGATGAAGTTCCTGAACATTTCGGCTGATCCGCGTGCGGCGGCGCTCGGAGATGCCGTCACCGCGTTCGAGCACGAGTCGACGGCCCTCTTCTATAATCCCGCGGGAATGGCACGGCAGGAGCATTTCCTCAGCGTTTCCGCGGCCCAGACGCAGTGGTTCGTCGACGTGAAATACAACTTCGCGAGTCTCGCTTTGCGGCCCCTGGACGGCCGGCTTGGCGTGTTCGCGTTCTCCTTCGTCTCGGCCGACTACGGCGATATCGAAGAGACCATTCGCTCCAACAACGAGGACGGTTTTCTGGATCTCGGTACGTTCTCGCCGGCCGCTTTAAGCTTCGGGATCGGCTACGCGCGGGCGCTGAGCGACCGTTTCTCCGTCGGAGGCCACGTAAAGTACGTATCGCAGGACCTGGGCAGCAGCGTGATGCGCACGACCGACAGCGGCTACGAGCGCCGCGGAAATAAGGAGAGTGTCGTCGCCTTCGACTTCGGGATGCTCTACCATACGGGATTCCGAAGCCTCACCTTTGCGGCGGGGGCGCGTAACTTTGCGCGCGAGATCGAATACGCCGAAGAAAGTTTCGAGCTGCCTCTGCTGCTAAAGATCGGCGTCAAGATGGACATGCTCGACCTGTTTGCTCGCGGCGCCGACGCACATTCATTTGTCCTCGCCCTGGATACCGAGAGCCCACGCGACTACCGCGAGCAGATCAAGGTCGGCGGCGAATACACCTTTCTGAACACCTTCTCGCTTCGCGCCGGCTACGTCTTCCCGACCGACGTCCAGGGCATCCATGCCGGCGTCGGTGTGGACACCAGCGTCGGCGGGATCAGCCTCGGTGCCGACTACGCCTACTCCGATTACGGGGTCTTCTCGGACGTACACCGCATCGGATTGAGAGTATCTCTATGATGACCAACACCACCTACACGTCCGCGGGCGGCCGGCTCTCGGCTGCTCGTCTGACGCTGGTGATCGCCTTGCTGGCCTCCACCGCCTGGATCGGAGGCTGCGATACGACGCCGGGAGACACCCTCTACGACGATGCACCTCAGTTCAGAGCGGACCCGGTCGTGACGGCCGTCGAACCGGAGGGTAGCTCGCTCGCCGGCATCGGGACCATCACGATCAGGGGGGAAAACTTCTCCTCGAATCCGTCGGAGAATCTCGTATACTTCGACGGCGTCCGCGCGGAAGTAGTCTCGGCCTCCCCGACCGAGCTGGTCGTTCGGAGCCCAAACGTTCCCGGGGAGGATGTGGAAGTCCGCCTCACGGTCATCGGAGCCGAGCATTTCGCCGACACGGTTACGTACGTGCTGACATCGGCCATTGAAGAGGTCGGCGGCGTCGCTGACTTCGAAGAAAGTTTTGCGATAGCAACCGATCAGGAAGGAAACGTTTACGTGTCCCTGTTTGCCAACAACGCTTCCGTCGGCATCAAGCGTATTCCGCCGGACGGGATGCGTGAGGACTATATACCGACTACGTTCAAGTGGGATGCATTGGCCATGAAAGACGACCGGCTCTACGGCGTCCGCAATGTGCGGGCCGTGTTCCGCTTTCCGGAAGGCGGCGGCGATCAGGAAGTATGGGCCGTAGCGGAAGACCGGTCGGCGCGGTTCACGGAGCTGACCGTCGACGGCGACGGCAACGTCTGGGTCGGCGGGTCGGGCGGCCACGTCTACCGTATCGACGAAGCGGGCGCCATGGAGGCCTTCGCGGTGGAGGGGACGGTTACGGCGCTTGCCGCGCACGAGGGCACGCTGTACGCCGCCCGGACGCTGGATGGCGTCTCGACCGTTTGGAGTCATTCCCTCGAGGGCGGCGTCCTGGGGGCGGGCGTGCAGCTGCTTGCGCTCTCGGACATCGGCGCCGGCGTTACGGCGCTCTCGCTGGCCGTCGCTCAAGACGGGTCCGTCTTCGTCGGCACCAACGCCGACGATCCGCTCGTGCTCGTCGAGCCGGACGGCACGTCGGACACGTTCTACCCGGGCCTTTTGGATCCGCCTGCGTTCTCACTCGCCTGGGGCGACGGCGTCCACCTTTACATGTCGCGGCCGGACCTCGCGTCCGCCCCGAGCCGCATGCTGCGAATCAATACCCAGCGGCAGGGACCGAATTAATCCGTACATTAGCATCGCGTTTAGCCGGGGCATTTGTTTCGGCACTGCATGCTCGTCACCTACACCCTCATCGACAGCGACGTACTCACAAGCACCACGAGGAAACCTGATGCGAAAACTGTTACTGACACTGTTATCCGTATGCTTCTTGCCCATGGCCGCGTTCGGCCAGTGGGAGCTCGATGCAGCCTGGCCGCCCGATGAAGAGCTGCAGTCCAGCAGCGCTCACGGCATCGCGGTCGATCCGGACGGGAAGGTCTGGGTGCAATATTTCTCCGCCACCGACAGCGTCCAGGTACCGGATCTCGACGATGAGTGGCAGCCTGTGCGCGTTCTCTACGTGTTCAACGCGGACGGCACGGAGGCCGATATCTCACCCATCAAGTTTCTCGATTTCCCCGGCGGAGAACGGGATACGCTCGGTGGGTTCATAACGCTCGATGACAACGGCGAGAAGGTGTGGGAGGGCCGCAGCGGTCGTGGTCTCGACACCGATCACAACGGCAATATCCTCGTCTCCCAGTTTCGAACGCTCTATCGCATCAACTACGAAACCGGGGAGGGTATGAACAAGGCGGAATTCGACGTTCTGGATGACCGTGGATTTGCAGCGCCCGCCGCGGATGCGAACGGCAATACGTACGTAACGGGCGTCTTCCCGGGAGACCCTCTCATCATAGTCGACGAAGACTTCAACTTCGTCGAGAATGCCATCGACGAGACGGCTGGTTTTTCGCGATCGTTCGAGGTCTCTCCGGACGGCAACACGATCTACTGGGCCGGGTATACCAACAACGCGGTTGTCGCCTACGAGCGTCCCGACGAGTTTTCGGCGTACGATTCGCTGGGCGCCGTGATTCCAGGCGTGGACAGCGAGTCATTGGGATGGAATTCGGCGACCGGCCAGCTGTGGGTATCGGCGGGCTCTGCGAACGACCGTCCCAACGACTTCGAGGGATTCGAAACGAGCTGGGATATCCAGACGTGGTACGCGTTCGATGCGGACGAGCTGGCGGTAGACACCGTCCCGGAACCGCAGGATTCCCTCTCATGGACGCCGGCTGCGGAAGCCGACACGACGGGCCGCCCGCGGGGCATCGGCTTTGCCCCGAGCGGCGACATTGCCTATATCATTCAGTTCGAACAGCCTGCGCCGTCCGTACAGAAAGTCGTGCGGCAGGAAGACACGGCCATCGAGCAGATTGGATCGGAGCTGCCCAGCGCCATCACGCTGAGCCAGAACTATCCGAACCCCTTCAATCCGGCGACCACGATCCAGTTCTCCGTCAAGGAGGCCGGTCACGTGTCGCTGAAGGTCTACAATATGCTGGGACGCGAGGTGGCCACGCTCGTAGACGAGCAGGCGGCTCCGGGTTCGTATGAAGTGCGTTTCGACGGACGCGGCCTGGCATCGGGAACCTATCTGTACGTTCTCGAATCCGACGGCCAGCACCTGAACAAGACCATGCAGCTTGTCAAGTAATTGACGGCCGTCCTGGTTAGCGCCTGAAGATAGGGCATCCGGCCGCCGGCCGGGTGCCCTTCTTTACGGCTCCCTCGTAAAACTTCTCGCCGCATCAGAGGCTCATCCAGCAGGATCCCCTCTCTCTTATTATGATGCCCTTCACATACCACGTCGATTGCCGCTCAGGCGGCCGGGTGCGTCCGGTCATGCTGAGCTTTCTTTGCCTGACGTGCCTCGCCTCCACGTTGCTGGTCCATACCGCCCACGCGCAAGAGGAGCCGCCGAAATATGAATTCCGCGGCACGTGGATTGCGACGGTCCTTAACCTCGACTGGCCCAGGTCCA
>CAZXHQ010000113.1:0-9457 GCA_964640145.1 uncultured Rhodothermales bacterium
CTCCGGGTCGACGATCCGCACCACCACGACGTGTTCTGCGTCGAACCCGAGATCTTGCTGCCCAATGAATCGCATCTGCGAGAGGACCACCAGCGTAAAGATGATCAGAATGATCGATGCGAGGAATTGAAACACGACGAGTCCCTTTCGCATGCCGGCCGCCGTAATGCCGCGATCGAAGCGCCCGCGCAGCACGGAGATCGGTTGAAATGATGAGAGGAAGAAGGCAGGATAACCGCCGGCCACGAGACTTACGATGGCTACAATGGCGAACCCGGCGGGCACGGCGGCTCGCAGGTTCTCCCACGCAATCGCCACGTCGGTCTCCAACAGCGCGTTGAACAGCGGGATAGCCGGCAGCAGCATCAGGACGGCCAGAGGCAGTGCGAGGGCCGCCAGCGTCATCGTCTCGAGCAGATGCTGACGGACGATCTGGCCGCGACGAGCACCGAGCACTTTTCGCACGCCGATCTCACGGCCACGCTGCATCATGCGGGCGGTGGCGAGGTTGACATAATTGGCGCAGGCCATCAGTAGAATGACGATGGCGACGATCGAAAGGATATAGACGTACCGTACGTCGCCCTGCCGTTCGGCGAGAATATCCGAAAAATGAACGTCGGCTAGCGGCTCGAGTCGCACATTCTCGATGTGCCCCTTCCCCTGGACGTCGCGGATTTGATAAAGCGCACGACTCGCGACGCGGTCGGTGTTGCCATCCGGCGTCAGAAGTGCGTACATCGGCTGTCCGCAGTCGAGACATAGCGGGGTCGCCTCGAGCGATTCGTACGAGAGCAGCAGGTCGAACGAAAAATGTGAATTGGCCGGAACGTCCTCCATCAGGGCCGTGATCTCAAAGAGGACCTCGTCCTGCCACAAGCGCAGGGGAAGCGTCCGACCCATCGGGTCTTCGTCGCCAAAAAGCTTCTCTGCAAGTGAGCGAGTGATCACCGCCGTGTTCGGCCGGTCCAACGCCGTCTCAGCCCGTCCCCGCACCACGTCGAACGAGAAGACGTCGAAGATCTCCGAATCGGCGCACTTGGCGCTGACATCCCGGTAGACCTCCCCGTCCCAGACGATCCGATCCGCGCCGCATCGCATGATCTTGACGGCGCTCTCCACGTCCGGATCCGATGTTCGCATCTCAGGAATCGGATCTCCGGCCACGTAGCCGTTCCACCGCTTCTCGCCGAATCCGCCATACGACACGAGCCGGAAGATGCGGTCGGCCTTCTCGTGATAGGTATCGAAGCTCAACTCGTGGCGGATGAAGAGGATGGCCAAGAGGCAGCCGGCGAGGCCGATGGCGAGTCCGACGATGTGTATGAATCCGTAGAGCCTGTGCCGAAGGAGGCTGCGAAGAGCTAGCTTGAGGTAGTTCCTGATCATGGGTGAGGAGGCGCCAGCGGCACGCCAAGGCTAAAATCGTAAAGCGTCAGCTGACGAAGACGGAAGTAGGACGTCCAGAATTGCTGCAGCGTCCGTATGTAGGCCTGATTCGCCGCGTCCTTGGCCTGTTGGGCGAGGAAGAGCGCTGTTATGTCGACGTTGCCGATAGTGTAACGATTTCGGGCGACATCGAATCGTCGAGTTCCGATGGTGTCGGCCTTCGCGGCGAGATCAAGCTGCCGCCTGAACTGGTTCAGCTGTAGAGCCTCGAAGTATACCTCCTGTTCGACGAGCCGTTCTTGCTGGTTGACTTGCTCCTGCACCCGCCGACGTTCGACAATTGCGGCCTCCACTTCAGCCTCCGACTGCCCCCAAGCGTAGATCGGGATGGTGAATCCGAGACTGAAGCGCTGCTGGTTAAGCGGATCAACATAGACATCGCCCAGACGCCCGCCCGTCTGATTGAGTCCGAAGCTGCCATTCAGATTCGCCGATACACCGTTCGCGGACCGAGTACTCGCTACCGCTTCCTCCGCTGTAAGCACCGCCACTTGCATATCCGAGAAAACGGAGCGGTTGCGGCGGGCTTGCCGTACGGCCTCTTCCGGATCGACCTCGACAGGTGGTGCATCAAAGGGTATCACGACGTCGATCGGCGTACCCGGCGCGAGGTCTAGCGCCGTCTTAAGCTCCTGTCGGGCTTGATCATGCGCGATCTGCATATCGGACAATTCGGTCTGCGCATTCAGGAGAGCCAGTTCGCTCTCCAGGAGATCGTTTTCGGCGATGCGGCCTATGTCGAAGCGGCCCTGTGAAAGGGTGAAGATCGTGTCGTTGACCGCCACATTAAATGTGGCGCGTTCTACGTTCATCTGGGCGATGACGACGTCGAAGAATCGCTGCGTGATCGAGACGGCCAGCTCGGCGATGTTCTCCGCGTGACGACGCCGCGCGGCATCGTGTCGCAGCGGCTCGATCTGCCGGTCCCATCGCATCGCGTTGTACTGGAATAGCGGTTGGACGAATCCCACCGATAGCGGCGTCGACTGCCATTGGTTCGAGTTGACATTCCCGAACAAGTCGATGCGGCTCAGGCCGGACGTGACGAAAACCTGGCCGCCGGTCGCCGCAATTGGTTGATTGATGCGCAAGCCAACGGTCGAGTATGTTCGGGCTTGTGAGACGTAGCGGACAGAGCCGTCGTCCTGCACGACATCGGAGATGGACCGCAGGAGACCCGGCCCTTCGCCGGCTATCGAAAAGCTCGGCCGGTAGCCCGCTCGAAATGATCGGTACCGCCAGTGGGCACCTTCAACCTCGAGCTGGGCCATGCGAGCGTCCGGACTATTCTTCTGAGCTATCTCGATGGTCCGCTCCAGCGTGAGCACGGTTGATTGCTGTGCTTCGGACGGACCGACGGCCAGGAAAAGCAGTGCGGCCCACAAGAAGATTGACCGCTGACGCGCGCACTCGAGCACGCCAAGCATATTCGTGATGACGGTGCACGTCATATGCCTTATTTCAGCTCCCTCATTCATAGCGTAGCGAAACGACCGGGTCGTTCTTGGCAGCGCGACGGGCCGGCAGATAACCGAACACGAGCCCCACGCCGACGGAGACCAGGAAGGACAGGGACACGGCAGGTAGGGTGACGATGGTCAAAATGCCTGTCGAATGCTCGATAGCAGCGCTGACGAAGATGCCTAACAGGATTCCAATGATACCGCCGCTGAAGCTGATCGTGACGGCCTCAAGCAGGAATTGCAGTACGACGTCACGCCTCGTCGCTCCAACCGAACGACGCACGCCGATCTCGCGCGTACGCTCCATTACGGACGCCAGCATAATGTTCATGATGCCGATTCCGCCCACGATCAGGGAGATCGATGCGATTGCGGCGAGCACGATATTGAAGATGGTCTGCGTACGCTGCTCCTGCGCGAGGAGGACCTCAGGAACGGTCACCTGAAAGTCCACGACCCTGTTGTGGCGGCGCTCGAGCATGCGGCTTACCACGTCGGCAACCGGCTTCACCATGGCGGCGCCTGCAGTCCTCACGACGAGCCGGTCGATCTGGTGGTAGTTTGCGCTTCTCGTCTCACGCCCTTGACGACGATCCTGCTCACCCTGCTGAATGTCGCGAGCGGTGAGCTGGGCGCGATTCTCGAACCGGATGAGATGGGTCCGGATCGGTGTATAGATATCGAGATTGTAGTCCCGAATCCCCAGATGCTCGAGCGCCTGCGAGGTAACGTGTCGTTCTTCTAGCACCCCGACAACGTTCAACCACAAGTTACCGACCTTAATGGAACTGCCAAGCGCCTCGTCTTTGGGGAAAAAGCGGGTCCTGACGCTCGCGCCTAAAATGCATACAGGCGCCGCCTCGCGGAGCTGACCGTCCGTGAAGAAATTGCCCGACGCGATGCGAGAGCCGCCGTCCGCAAAGTACGCTCCGTCGACGCCCACGAGGCGAATGCTGCGGCGGAGTCCGGCGCGAATGGCGACCGTCTCGGAGACCACCTCCGGGCTCACACCTGACACACCGGGGACGATCTGCATGATCGCCTCGGCATCGTGAAGCGTCAAGCCGGGCGAATACGGCTTCTTCTCTGCGGCGGGTGAATCCTCGGCATCCACCTCACCTTCTTCCTGCTCGATGACGGGTGTGACAATGACGTTGTTCACCCCGAGCAGCTGAATCTGATCGAGAATCTCCTCCTCCGCGCCACGGCCAATCGCGAGCATGGCGATCACAGACGCCACGCCGAAGATGATGCCCAGCGACGTCAACAGAGCGCGCAGCTTATTGTACGCAATCGATTCCGCTGCCGTGGAGACGGTATAGATAATCCGCTCCAGCACTATTCGGTGGAGGCAAGTCCTGCAGAAGCGGTCTCGAGGCGCCGTAGCGGCACATTCGCTGTATCAGCGGGCATAGAAAGGTAGATTTCGTCGCCCAGCGAGACGCCGCCTTCGACGATAGCCGCATTGTCGTTGAACATTCCGAGCTGCACTTCCTGTCGAACGATACCTCCAGTCGACTGCATGAATACGAAGTTCAAAGAGTCGGTGACATGTATAGACTCAAGCGGAATGAACGTCGCGCCGGGGACGTCCGCCACGACGATTTCGTTACTCGTCGTCATAGCGGGACGCAGTGTCGTGTCGGCTTCGTTGACCAGAATGGTCACCAGGAACACCTTCGCGTCCGAGTTGGGCCTCTGCTCACCGATATTGGCGACATCCTGGACGGATCCGGTCAGCTTCTTGTCGGGGTCCGCATCCAATCCGATAAGAACATCCTGTCCGACTCTTATCTTCTGAATATCGACCTCGTTGACGTACGTCACCGACTCCATTAGAGAAAGATCAGGGAGCTCCGCAACGACGGGATCCCAGGCCTGCAGCGTCCCGCCCTCCGTCAGCTTCTGGCCATTCCACGACCGCCTGTAGACGACCATTCCGACCTCCGGAGCTGTAATGGTGAATTCCCGCGAGAGGGAGGTTAGATCCTCTACATCCTTTCGTGCTTTTGAGAGCGTTGCTGCGACCTCGCGCATCTTCGCCTTCGACTGTGCTATGAGAGTCCTATAGTTTTCGATGGACTGCTCGTAGGTCCGGTCCGCCTTATCGAAATTGATCTCGGACTGTCGTCTGACGGACGGCGCCTCGTAGGCGGCTCCTTCCCACTGGAGCTTGGCCTCCTCCATCGCGAAACGAAGATTCACCTGCTCATCGCGCGCCTTGCTTAGTTCGAGCAGCGTGTCGAGGCGCGTTTGTTCGAATTGGGATGATGCCCTGTCGAGCTCGATCTGCGCATCTGCCATCCGACTGGCCAGTTCCGTCCGGTCGAGCTCGGCTACAAAATCGCCCTTCTGTACGAGCGTTCCTTCCGGCACCAAACGCTGAATCTGCATCTGGTAGATACGAAGCTGGCGGGCCGTCGCCGGACCGTAAATCTTAACCGAGTTCTTGGCCTCAAGCTCGCCCGTTGCAGTGACCGTGATTTGGAACGTGCCCTGCCTTGGCTGGACGAACAGATCCGTCGACTGCTCGCCTCCGGCCGTCGACAGCATCACCGCTGAAATTACGAGGATCACGACAGCGGCTAGAATTTTGATCCAGTGCCTTCGGACGGCCGCGACGGTCATAGCGACATGATAAGCTGGGCATCGTCGAGGTGATACCAGCGAATCTACGTGCTGATACTATCAAAGACAATGAGGAGCCTTATTTCTGACCCTTCTCGACCGCACGACAAACTACGTCAGCCAGGCGAATCGTCGATGCCTGCTATTTCGAACGCAAGATGCCGTCCACATTCATGCTTTCCGAAAACAGATCGTGGTCTTTGCGAATCATAGTTTTAAAAATTCGAACGCGTCGCAAAGGGTTAGCCATCCATGTCATTCGGATATGGTGCCGTAGGGCGCAAGACCGCTCCTCACTGCCATCCGCACGAACAGAAATTAAGACAATCGCCCGGCGGCCGCATCAGGAAATCATAGAAGCCGGCCTCCTTGACGGCGGCCGCCGAAGGCCAGACGGTACGCTCCTGGTTGTAACCACCGGCCACGAAACCCAGCCCATTTTCCACGTTGGTCATCAAGCCGGGCACGGAAACGACGAACTCGTCAAAGACGCCGCCTGGCGGATTCCATGAGCGGTTTCCGATGGTCGCCTCGAAATGCATATCCATAAGGGCGATCCCCTCGTTCTCCGACAGAAAACGAACGTCATGTTCTCGCGCGTAGTTGAAAAGGACCGTATCAGCGTGCGCAGCCAGGTCGATCGTCAGCTCCCAGCCTTCGTCCACCTCAGCCTCCGAGCCGGTCAACGAGAGCGTATACCGGCCGCGCGGGCTCGCAGTGCACAGGCCTGCCGGCGCCATGCCCTCTTCGTAGTACCGCACCTGATAGGTGATCTCCGCGCGAACGATGCGAAAGTCATCTCCCAGGATACGTCCCTTCACCAGGTGGGAGCCGCCGTCGCTAAAATCTATCGTGACGAGCCCGGGAACACGCACGTGGGCCGAACTCGCCATGCTGTCCGAGCGACTGACGACGATGCTGTGCTCGCTTCCAAACTCGGGGCGAAAATCGGCTACGAATATGTGATCCCGCTGGCCCCGATCGCCCACGACGACGGAGTCTCGCCAGACATGCGTCACCGCTGTGGTCAAGTCGAGCGACGTGACGGCGGCATCGATCGAATCGCCATAATCCCCCAACACGGTTTCCAGCGGCGAGACCATGATGGTCTGCATCGCCCGCCGTGGCTTCAGAATACCGTACACCGAGAACGGCTCGTCGACCCCGGCCGGCGCGGCGACCTCGTCTCCGCAGCCCGGCGTGAGCAGGAGCAGGACCATCATGAGAATAGCGTACGATCCCGCCGAGGTGACAAAGTGAGGATGGTTCATGGGGAGTGGAAGTCGTGCGTGCGCACCTATGATCGCCATTTTGAGTCTCCCTTACGAATGGCCCCGTGAAGCCGATTTCGGGCTGCTCGGTTTCAGCGACCTTCGATCCATTAGAGTCCCAAGTTGCGAGTCGCCTCAGAAGACCGAACCCCGCAGCCAGGTGTCGGACCGGGACCAGCTTTCGTCGAATTGCGCATCGATCTCCTCCACGGGTTTGTCCTGAGCCCGCAACGCTTCGGCCAGGCCGTAGAGCGACCAGCCGTTGTTGGGGTGATCGGCCAGTTCCTCACGGTAGACGCGTTCCGCTTCGGCGTACGCTTCGGCTTCAAGGAGGGCGTCGCCCAGCCAGTGACGAGCCGAGAAGGGAAGCGGTTCGGGCTCGTCGTAGGTAAGCCGGTCCTCTATATCGACGGCGCGCTCGAAGGAAGATATCGCGGCCTCCAAGTCCCCTTCCGTGCGGTGAATCTCTCCTTCCAGGATGCCGCCGACCGTACCGAGCAGATCTTCGGCGCTGTGGAAGCGGAAGCCGGGCCCCGAGGTATCGGCAGCGCTAAGTACGCGCTTCAGGTAGAGGCGAGCAAAGTCGGCCTCGCCCTTCCGCAGCCGCGCATAGCCCTGCGCGAAGTCCCACAGTCCGCGCTGTAGCGCGTGTTCGGGTCGCTCCTGGACCTCCAGAATCTCATCGAAACGCCCGAAGCGAAGGAGCGTCAGCACTTCATACATATTATTTCCCGTCATCCGGGCGTAGTCGCGTCCGGCCTGCATCGCGATGGCGCCTTGCCCATCCATCGAGGCGGCAAAGAGGAGCATATGCAAGTTGTGGGACGGGTAGATGGCAAATCCTTTGCCGACGGCCGCTTTCATGTCTGTGTGTCTTGCCCGAATGTTGGCGCGCACCGCATCGCCCCAGCGCCCCACTTCGCTCCACGTGTGCGACGGCATGTGGTTGATGTGGCTTGCGCCGGGAATCGATTCGCCGAGGAACTCGGCGCACTCCTCAGCCTTGCCGGGCTCTTCTGTGGATTCGGTAGCGTGAATGTACAAATGGCAGGCGCCGGGGTGCATCACGTCCTCCGCCAGCACAGATTCCAGCACGTCGTGCAGCCGTATCACGTCGGGATCGTCGAGATCGCGCGTGCCGCGGCGCGGCTCGAGAAGAAAGAGTGCCTCCCCGTACAATGCGGCGATATCCAGGTCGTTGAGGTACGTCTTGTGGACGCGGCCCATAGCCTCGGCATACGCGGTATCGCGACGAGCCTGCATGTCGCGATTGTAGTCCTGGACGTAGCGCACGGACAAGGCATCAATGAGCGCTTCCTCGCGAGCACTTGCGTGGCGAGTCGCGAGTTCGCGCGCTTTCCGGATGGCCGCGTAGGCACGCGGCGCTTCATCCGTGCGCATCGCGCCGTTCAGGTATGGACCCCACGCCCACGCCTCGCCCCAATAGCACGCCGCGCAGTTCGGATCCCGTTTCCACGCCTCGCGAAATGATCGCGCCGCAGCTTCCTTAGCAAACGCATACATCAGCTGGAACCCCTGATCGAAGTAGGCTTGCGCCTCGGAATTCGCAGACGAAATGGGGCGTGTGAAATCGCCCAGTGCCTCTTCATAGAGCGGCATCGGCTCATCAAACTCGGATGGGTATGAGACATCGTCTTGCGCGAAAACGGGAACAGCTGTGACGCAGGAGGCCAGGAAAGCGAAGCTGAAGCGGAGCATAGCAAGCGGTAACCGACGATTGCAAGGGTAAGGACTCTCCAATTATAGCAGGTTTCGGGCGGAAGAACTGTTCGGATTCAACTCCACCGAGCTCCGGCAGCTCACCACCGCAAAGTGGTGGCGAAGAAGATGGCCGCCGTGACGGAGATTAGAATGAGCGGAACAAGTCCGTCCATAGTGCACCTCTCCATATCATGATCGGGCATGGCCGATGCCCGGCCGCATCTTCAATCCGGGGTTGTAAGGTCGTCCATTTCACGTCGCACTCGCCTTTCAAGTTGTTGTCGTGACGCAGCAGCGTAGCGCCGGCATGCACTCGAATCCACGAGGCCATCACCGCCATCGGCCAGTCGTTCCCAAAGCGATGAGGCGCCCGGATGCGTCGTGATTAGGATATCGCAGGGCATGCCCTCAAGTATCTCCAAACCGTGCTTGAAATCTGTTAGCGCGGTCGAGTATGTGCGGCTATCCGTAAATCGAAAGCCATCTGCAGACACCGGGGTTTGACTGTCCGCGTAGACGACGTGCACACAGCTGCTCGTGTCACAAGATCTCCACGACCAGCTCGTTCCGCCCGGCGTGTGGCCGGCCGTGGAATATGAGTATACGTGGATGGAGCCGACGCGAAGCGTATCACCGGGAATAAAGCGCTCCACGTTGGCTACGGCGGGGAAGTCGGCAAGCAGCCCGTACTGTGGGTCTTCCGCGCCGCTGCTACCGCGCTCAAGAACAGATGCACTCAACGGATTCGCCGCAACACGCGCACCCGAAACGCGCTGGATTGCCGCGATCCCGCCTGCGTGATCGAAGTGGGCATGCGAGTTGAGAATCAGCTTTATGTCGGCAGGCTCGAATCCGAGTGCCCGCACGTTCTCAAGGATTCTCGTCGCCGAGTTCGGAAGAGCGCCGTCGATCAGGACGTGACCA
>CAZXHQ010000114.1:0-9453 GCA_964640145.1 uncultured Rhodothermales bacterium
GTCCTACAGAGGGCACTTCAGCAGCGAATACTACACCCCCGTCGAGCTCACCGGCCTGTACTGGCACCTGGTCGACATCATCTGGATTTTCCTCTTCCCCCTCCTCTACCTGATCTAGCATTCGAGCACCCAACCTTCAACCTTCAACCTTTAACCTTCAACCTTCAACCTTCAACCTTGAACCGGTAACAAATGAAAGCACAGCACGGCCACCACGTCACACCGAAGAAGACGCTCTACCTCGTCTTCGGCGCGCTCGTGGCGCTGACGATCATCACGGCGCTGACGGCCCAGCTCGAACTGGGGGGGCTGGACGTGCCGCTTGCGCTCACCATCGCCGCGGTGAAGGCGTCTCTCGTCGTGCTGTTCTTTATGGCATTGAAGTACGACAGCCGCGTCAACTCGCTCGTCTTTACCCTCGGCATCGTCTTCGTCGTCGTCTTCCTCACCTTTACGCTGTTCGATACCGCTTTCCGCGGCGATCTGGGGAACGTGGGTACGGAGACGATTTCGGATATCGAGCGCATGGAATCGCTCATGCGTGAGCAGGAGGCTGGTTTGCCGGCAGGGATCGGTTCGGATCTTGAGCTCGAGGGCACCGAGGCCCCCGCCGACACGGCGGCGGCCGATACCGGGGCCGTCGACGCTGCTGCCGTCGATACCGCGGCCGTCGACACGACGACCTCGGAGGACACGACGGCTGCGAATCCGGACTGACCGTCGCATACCATGCGAGCCGTCTCGTACCGTGCGAGCCGTCTCCTACCATGCGAGCCGTCTCCACGGCGTGAAGAACTTGTACCGACCCGCGGCTTCCGTCCGCGGGTTTTCTTTTGGGCGGAACCGGCGCCTCCTCGAACAAATTTATTTTCTAGAGCCTCGCGAGGTACCTCGGCGTTTGAAGGGTCGCGGACGCACGTCACGAGGCACCAGCAGCCGCTGCGTTGGTCATGCCCGGGCAAGCGAGCCGGCGCGGCGGCCTTCGAAGCGTCGCCGGAGACCGCCTTACCGTAAGCCCGTGCACGTCACGACACTCATCTTCCTTATCGTGGCCGTTCCGGTCCTGTTCTGCATGCTGACGTGGGTCGCGGCCACAACCTATCGCCTCTATTTTCCCGAGAATCCTCTGCCGCTGGAGAAGGAGCTGACCTTCGTCTCACGCCACGAAGCCACGTCGGTCCGGACCCCCATCCCGATCGGCGTGCGAGAGATCAAGGAGGATCAGCGCCGCCGGCGCCGCGCGAGCTGCATCTCCTATCAATTTGCGAACGGCATGTCGAGCGGCGTGCCCTCCGACTGGCTCGACGACGTCTGGCAGCGGCGGAACTAGCGGACCATGTGTGCGCGGCCGCCGCACCGACATCGATGAGCTCGTGCTGTCAGCGTCTAGCGAGGCGATCGAACAAAGCCGCTACGCGGCTGCAGGACGCGGCCGCTGCGCGTCTGCGCGAAGAGATCGCAGAAACGTGCTGCTCTGCGGCACGTTCGTAGTGGTGACGGGTCGTCTACATCCGGTCGCAACTACGCTAACCCAATTACGCTAACCTATGAGTCCCGCCGCGTCGCGCGCCCGCGTCATTCGGCTGCCTCGTGGTAGCGCCGCGACGTACTGGGCTCAGGTCGCTCTTGCGGGCTCGTGTCTCCTCAGCGCGCCCGGCGGAGCACCCGCCTCGAGCCTTAGATACCGTGAGCGTAGGTTTGAATCGATGTAGGAAACTCCCTTTAACGAATTCCTCAATTCGTTGAGTAAATGGATAAGGCCTCTACGGAGAATTGTGCAGGTCGAGGCGCGCGGCAGGCGGAGAGACGAGCCCGTAGGTCGAATCATGGAGCGCCCCGAGTACGTGCGCGATGGTTCAAGGCCCTCTGAGCCACTGACCCGGCGCTGCGCTACCGGGTCATGGATGAAAACAACCTGCGCAGGTAGTTGGTTCATGAGGCGGAGCCCCGTGTTACGAATGGGACATGTCCTACACATCACAAAGCTGGCGTTGATCGCAGCCCTCCTGCTGCCGGCTGCGTGCGACCTGCGCGGCGAGGAGCCCGGCCACCGTGCGGCTGAACCGGAGGACTCCCTTCCCGCGGCAGCCGACACGTCCGACTTCCGCGAACAGCGCCTCGAGATGGTTCGCCGCCACATCGAGGGGCGCGGCATCGACGATCCGCGCGTCCTTGAGGCGATGCGGAGCGTGCCGCGCCACCGGTTCGTGCCGGAACGCTACGTCGACCAGGCCTATGCGAACCGGCCGCTGCCCATCGGCTACGGACAGACCATCTCACAGCCGTACATCGTGGCCTACATGACAGAGCTGATCCAGCCGGGTCCGTCCGACCGTGTACTGGAGGTCGGCACCGGCTCGGGCTATCAGGCCGCCGTGCTCGCAGACATCGTCGACGCCGTCTATACCGTCGAGATCATTCCCGAGCTCGCCCGGACGGCGGCGGATCGCCTGCAGCAGATCGGCTACGACGACGTTCGGGTCCGGCATGCGGACGGCTATTTCGGCTGGGAAGAACAGGCCCCCTTCGACGCCGTCGTGGTTACGGCGGCCGCGGAACACATCCCCCCGCCGCTCATCGACCAGCTCAAGGACGGAGGACGGATGATCATCCCCGTCGGATCCCCGTTTCGAACGCAAACGCTGATGCTTGTCGAAAGGCAGGGGGACGATCTGTCGACTCGAAGTCTCGCACCTGTCCGATTCGTCCCCTTCACCCGTGACCAGTAAGCGATACCAAGTGCTCGGGCGGCACCTCCCTGACGCAGACCGTCGCTCATGAACCGACTCACGACTGCTCTGGCTTTGGTATCGAGCGCCCTGATCGGCTTTCAGCTCGTGCTGATGCAGCTGCTGTCGCTGGTGCAGTGGTATCATTTTGCCTACATGGTCATCTCGGTCGCGCTCCTCGGCTTCGGCGCCGCCGGGACGGTGCTTTCCCTGGCCCGCAGCTGGTTTCTGCGGCGCTTCCATCTGGTGGTGCCGCTCGCCATGATCGGCTGCGGCGCTGCGATGCCGACGGCCGCGTGGCTGGCGGCCTCGGACACCGCCCTCGCCCGTTTCGATTCCTATCTCCTCTTCGTGGACGCCGGTCAGTTCGGATCGCTGGTCGTCACTTATCTTCTCTTCTTCATTCCATTCTTCCTGGGCGCCCTGGCCGTGGGCCTGATGCTGGTCCGCTTCTCGAAAGAAGCGGGCACCTATTACTTCGCCAACCTGCTCGGATCCGGCGTGGGCGCGCTCCTCGCACTGGCGCTCATGTGGGTCCTCCCGCCGCCGCTCCTCCCGCCGGCGATCGGTCTGGTCGCCGTCGCATCCGGCGTTCTCGTGATACCGCGACGCTACCGCCTCCGCCTCGTTCCTGCTGCCGTCGTCGCCCTTCTGGTTTGCGGATGGTTTCTCCTCCAGCCGTTCGAGCCGCAGCGGTCGCAGTTTAAGGACTTGAGCAAGACGCTGGATATGCCCGGCGCCGAGATTGCGACGGCACGAAGCAGCCCGTACGGTCTCGTCGAGGTGGTGTCGGCGCCCGCGCTGCGCTACGCGCCGGGGCTGAGTCTCACCTATCGGGGCGACATCCCGGTTCAGAAAGCCGTGTTCAACAACGGCAACTGGTACGGGCCCGTGACGGCGGCCGCCGACTCGGTTCACCTGCTGGACTATTCGACGGCCGTGCTTCCCTACGTCGTCGACAGCCCTCGCGTCGTACTCGACCTGCATGCTCGAACGGGAAGCAACGCCGCGCAGGCGCTTACCCACGGCGCGAAGGCCGTCACGGCGGTAGAGCCGCACGAGAGCGTTCTCTCGCTCCTCCGGAACGAGCTCGCTCCGGAGACGGACTCGCTTCTGCAGCACCCGGCCGTCACGGTGCGCGCCGAAGAGCCGCGCACGTATCTCGCGGCGACGCGCGATTCCTTCGCGCTCATCACGCAGCCGATCGTGGGCGCCTTCGGAGGAACGCTGGGACTCTTCGCCCTGCAGGAGCAGTACGGCCTCACCGTCGAGGCCTTCGGCGAGATGTGGCGCCGCCTGGACGCCGGCGGCATGATCAGCGTTACCTCGTGGATGGATTACCCCTACCGCAACCCGCTCAAGCTGCTGGCGACCCTCGTTCGGACGCTTCACGAGGCCGGCGTGGATGCGCCGCGAAGGCATCTCGCGGCGTGGCGGAGCTGGGGTACGGTCACCTTCGTCGCCACGCGGGCGCCGCTGGACGACGAGGCGCTTGCGCGCATCCGAGAGGCGGCGCGCGCGCTGTCCTTCGATCCCCTCCTGCTTCCCGGGATCCGCGCCGAGGAGCGTATGCGGTCGAACGCCCTTCAGGACACGACGTTTTTCGAGTTCATCGATCGGATCGTCGCCGGGGACCGCGCTTTCCTGGATCAGTACGATTTCGACATCGCGCCGGCCACGGACGATCATCCATATTTCTCTCAGTTCCTGAAGTGGCGAACGGTCCCGCGACTGATCGATGAGATCGGCCGGTCATCGTTTCCCTTTATGGAGCTCGGCACGCTGGTCACGGCCGCGACGTTCGTCCAGATTTTCTTCGTCGCGATCCTGCTGATCATTCTCCCCCTCTTTCGTCGCGGCTGGGCGGGGGGCGGAAAAGCGTGGACGCTCGTGTACTTCTCCGGTCTTGGCATCGGGTATCTTTTCGTGGAGATGGTGCTCATCCAGCGCTTCGTGCTGTATCTGGGCCATCCCATCTATGCCGTCGCCGCCGTGCTGGCGGCCATCCTGATTTTCTCGGGCATCGGAAGCAGCGTGTCGCAGCGCCTCGGGGTAACTCCGGCGGCCATGGCCACGGCCGCCGGCACCGTCGCGCTGCTCATCGCCCTCTACGCATTGTTTCTCATGCCGCTGCTGCGCGCCACGATCTCCCTGCCGCTGTTCTTGAAAGGATTTCTGGCCTTGCTGATCGTCGGGGCTCCCGCGTTCGTGATGGGCATGCCCTTCCCGTTCGGCCTTCGCTTTCTGACGGAGCGGCGTCGCAGCCACGTTCCCTGGGCGTGGGCCATCAACGGCTGCCTCTCGGTGATGAGCGCCGCGCTGGCGGCCCTGCTCGCGGTCCAGCTCGGCTTCGTCGCCGTCATGCTCTTCGCTGCCGCGGCCTACGGCGTCGTGGCCGTACTCAGTACGTCGATTCGCAGATACGGTACCATATGAGTGCCGCTGCATCGTGCTCCGCGTTGTCCCGCCGCCTCGCCGCTAAGACTCGTCGCTGCGCCTGGCGGCTCGGGGAGACGGGTCCTCTAGCTAGAGGACGAGGCCGGCGTCGAGCAGTAGCCCGTAGGCCGCACCGACCAGGAGCCCGTAGACGACGTGGGCGACGAGGTGGGCCGCCGCGACCTTGTAGTCCGCCTCCTGGAATGCCTCGACCGGATGCCGATAGGCCAGGCGGATAATGCCCAGGCTGACGACGAATCCCTGGGCGAAGCCCATCACGCCTCCCAGCACGATCTCGGAGACGAGATTCACCGGAACGACGAGGCTGAAGACGTAGAAGTACACGGCGGCGATGATCACCCCGTTGATGAAGTGGACCGTAAGGCCTACGCCGAGGGCATTGTGATAGGACTTCGTAATCAGGCTGCCGACGGCGCGAACCATGTCGGCATTGGCCCAGCCGGTCCGGTCGACGCTCCAGAGAAAGCCCGTCATTCCGGCCGTCGCAATCAGGCCGGCGACGATGACCATCAGGATTATCATGACAGGAGCCTCTAGCGGGTGAGTCGACCCTTTAGTATAGGCGGGAAACAGGAGCGCTGCAACGCCGCTCGCCTCGACCACGACCGGGCCGGCGTCGGCCGCTCACGCTGCGGCGCTCCACAGGGGACCGGAAAGGCGGCCCCGCCTGAAGCCGGGCGGCGGTAGAATCGGTGGCAGATCCCTTTGCACTCTCGCGCCCCGTTATGTATTCTTATCGGGAATTTTGCCGGGGCTCTCAGGGAAGTTCACCGTCCGCCGTTCGCCTCCGGCGGGCGGATCGATGGGGGCCGAAGAGGCAGGGGGTGCCGTACCATCGGACCGTACGTAATTTGCCCGCCACGGGAACGACACGTATGTATCTACCCGAACGGAAGTGGCCCGTCGCGGCACTTTCTCTTCTCGTCATTACAGGCGTGGTCCTCTGCGTCGCAGCAGTGCCCGAAGCTTTTGCCGCCGCGCCGCAGACCGCGGAAGGCGACGTCGAGTATCGCGCTTTTCCCGTCGTGGGCAGCCGCGTGGCCGTGTGGGTGATCGCCCAGCTCCATCTGATGTTTGCGGCGTTCGTGCTGGCCGTGCCCATGTTCGCCCTCACCATTGAGTTCATCGGATTCCGTTCCGGCGACGACCGCTACGACCAGCTCGCCTACGATTTCACGAAGCTGCTCTCGGTCTCCTTCTCCTTCACCGCGACGCTCGGCGCGCTGCTGACCTTCTTCCTCTTCATTCTCTACCCGAGGTTGATGGAGTACCTCGTCTCCATCTTCGACTGGACGTTCATGCTCTACGCGGGCATTTTTATCCTCGAGGCCGTCTTCCTCTATACGTACTACTACGGCTGGGGGAAAATGCCCAAGCTCGTGCATCTATTCATCGGGCTCGGCCTCAACGTGGTGGGGGTCGCCATCCTGTTCATCGCCGACGCGTGGCTCACGTTCATGAACTCGCCCAACGGCATCGACGCCCAGGGCAACCTGGTCTCCACGTGGGAGGCCATCAACAACTTTACGTGGATGCCGATCAACATCCACCGTCTGATCGCCAACATCTGCTTCGGCGGATCGATCGCTGCGGCGTACGGGGCCTACAAGTTTCTGGGCGCCAGCACGGACGAGGAGCGGGCGCATTACGACTGGATGGGCTACGTCGGCAACTTCATCGCCATCGCCGCCCTGCTGCCGCTTCCCTTCGCCGGCTACTGGCTGGGACGCGAGTTCTACGCGTTCTCGCAGAGCCTGGGCATCGCCCTCATGGGCGGCACGTTCTCCTGGCTCTTCATCATCCAGGCCGTGCTGATCGGCAACCTGTTCCTGGCGGCCAATTATTACCTCTGGCTGAGCATGGAGCGCATTCACGGCGCCGAGCGCTACCAGAAGTTCATCAAGTACCTGCTCGCCTCCATTACGGTCTGCTTCATCGTCTGGGCGACGCCCCACTCGCTCGTGGCGACCGTCGAAGAAGCCCGGGCGATGGGCGGCGCGCACCATCCGGTCCTCGGCGTGCTAGGGGTGATGTCGGCAAAGAATACGGCGGTCAACGTACTCATTCTGACGACCTATCTGAGCTTCCTCTTCTACCGGCGCGCCAACAAGGAAGCCACCGTCTCCTGGGCCAGGACCGGAAAGGCCCTTCAGTTCGCCATCTTCTCGATCGTCGTCGGCATCGTGGTCTTCCTGGGGGTCTACGGCTACTTCGTCGAAGCAGCGGTCCGCATCGGCCTTTCGGTGCCTCAGGTGGTGTCGGTCCTCTTCGCGATGATCTCCATCACGATCATCGACGTCTTCATGTTTAAAGACGCGAGGGTGCTCGGCCCGATCGCGTGGGGCAAGATTCCCAACCGTGCCCAGTACACGCTTTTCTTCATCGCCATCACGTTTGCGTGGACGATGGGCCTGATGGGCTACGTGCGCTCGGGCATCCGCATGCACTGGCACGTCTACGGGGTCATGCGAGATACGTCGCCGGACGCCTTCATCCCGTCGCTCGGCTACGCCGCCAACGTGGTCTCCGTGACGGTGCTGATCTTCTTCACGTTTATCGCGATCGTCTTCTGGATCACGAGCCTGTCGGGTAAGCCCAGCCACAAAGAGAAGATGGAGGTGGCGGCATGATAAACGCCCTTAAGATCTTCGGCTTCACGATTCTGGTGGCCGCGTTCTACAGCTACGTGGGCCAGATGGTACCGCAGGCGGTGACCTATCCTCCCGAGGACACCGAGATCGGATCCAACATGACGACCGAGGAGCTCGTCGACATAGGTGCCGAAATCGTGGCGGGGAAGGGCACCTGCCTGGGCTGCCACACGCTCTCGGGCGAGACGGGCGGACGCTTCCCCGATCTCCAGAACGTCGGCGCCGTGGCTTCGCAGCGAAAAGAGGGCATGAGCGATGTCGAATACCTTGCCGAGTCGCTCTACGAGCCCGATGCCTACATCGTGGAAGGCTTTCTGGGGGGCATGCCGCCTGCCGCGCAGCCGCCCGTCGACCTGACGGACCAGGAAATTCTCGCCGTCATCGCCTACCTCCAGACTCTCGGCGGGGAGCCGACCGTGACGCTGGAGACGGAGCTGCCCTGGCAGAGCGACGAGGAGGACGAGCCGGATGGATCGGACGACGCCGCGCAGGCCGAGGCGCCGGCGGAGAGTCTCTCCGGAGAGGAGGTCTTCGAGACGTTCGGGTGCGGCACCTGCCACAGCGTGAGCGAGCCCGTCGAGATGGTCGGTCCGAGCCTCCACGACGTGGGCAGCCGGCTGTCGAAGGAGGAGATCTATGAATCCATCCTGGAGCCCGACGCGACGGTGGCCGAAGGCTACCAGCCGGGGCTCATGTCCGCGCAGCTGACCGGAACCGGATTCTATGACAGGGTCTCGACGGCGCAGCTCATGGCCCTGGTAGACTACCTGGCGCAGCAGACCGGAGGAGGAGTATGAACGTCATCGTCCTGATCGGCGTCGTCGCGTTCTTGGTGGCGCTTCGTTTCATGCCGCGGATGAACATTCTGGCCTGGCTGGCCGCCTGGTGGGCGGCCGCGTACGTCTTCCTGCGGTGGGGCGTCGACCCGCCGCTGCCGACGTCGATCCTGAACATGTTCATGGCCATTCTGACGCTGGCCCTGTTCGCATACCTGTCGGCCGACTCGAGCCACTTCAGGGTAGCGCGTGAGAAGACGGTCCGCTTCCTGACCGAGAAGCGCTACACCCTGCCGCTTATCGTCCTCGTCGTCCTGCTGCCCTCGCTGGTCGGACTGCGCGTCTACCTCGACGTCACCCGGAGTCCGTCCCCGCCGGTGACCGGCCGCACCATCCACCCCTCGCCGCCGATGACCATCGACTTCAGGGGCAAGACGATCGATCTTACGCGGGACGACAATCCGTACCGGATGCTGGAGACGCAGAATCGGGAGCTGTTCGATGCGCACGTCGGCAACGGCCGCCGGATCTACTACGAAAACTGCGTCTACTGCCACGGCGACGATCTTCGGGGCGACGGCATCTTCGCGCACGGCTACGATCCGATCCCGGCGAACTTCCAGGATGCGACGACCATCGCCATGCTGCAGGAGGCCTACATCTTCTGGCGCATCGCCAAAGGCGGTCCCGGCCTGCCGGCCGAGTCGACGCCCTGGTCGTCGGCGATGCCGGCGTGGGAAGACTTCCTGACCGAGGAGGAGATCTGGGACGTGACGCTGTTCCTCTACGACTATACCGGGCACAGGCCGCGGGCGAGGGAGCACGCCGAATGATGAGACG
>CAZXHQ010000115.1:0-9447 GCA_964640145.1 uncultured Rhodothermales bacterium
AGGGCGGCCAGTACGGCTTCGTCCGCAACCCGCGGCGCACGTCCGCCGGGCTCCTCTATACCCGATTTCATGAGGGAGTCGATATTCAGCCCCTCCACCGCAACCGGTATGACGAGCCGCAGGATACAGTACGGGCGATCGACGGCGGGTACGTCGTGTACGTAAATGACAACGAACGCCATTCGAGTTACGGCCGCTACGTCGTCGTCGAACACTGGTGGAGCGGTTCGCCGTTCTACAGCCTCTACGCGCACCTCAACGACGTCTACGTGAAAGCCGGCGCCCGCGTCGAGCAGGGCGGACACCTCGGGCGCCTCGGCTACACGGGCCGCGGCATCAACAGGCGCCGGGCGCACCTGCACTTCGAGATCAACATGCTGCTGAATCGAAACTTCGAGGACTGGTTCGACGACCACTACCGGTCCCGAAATCGGCACGACGTATTCAACGGCATCAATCTGGCCGGCATCGACGTGTCCGGGCTCTACCTCGCCCTTGAGCTCGATTCGACGCTGACCATCGACGCGTTCCTCAAGCGCCAGGCCCCCTTTTACGCCGTCTCCGTTCCGCTGGACGACGTGCCGGATCTGATCGACCGGTACGGGTGGCTCCTCGATTGGTCCGAGTTGCGGGCGGCGGAAGGCCCGCACCGATCGTGGGAAATCGCTTATACGCGCACGAACGTCCCCGTCGCGATCCGCCCCTCGGCCCGAGCGGTGGACGGTGCCGAGCTGACCTACGTTCACCCGGCCGAGGTTCCCTACGCGCACCTTACCAACGGGCGGGTCGGGGGCAGCGGAGCTCGCTATTACCTCTCCAGCTCGGGTCGCAAGCACGTTTCCCTGCTCACGAGGCAGGGGAATCGGCTGGACGTCGTCGACTTCGACCGGCCTCAGCTTCGCACCGTGAGCGACGTCGAGGTGAGGCTACGCAGCTGGTGATGCGCCGAGCTCTCGGGCGATGCGCTCCGCGGTGACCCGAAAGGGACGAGGCTTCCAGCCCAGCGATTCTCGAGCCTTCTCGTCGCTGTACCGGTATGATTTCGAGGCCGTGCGCGCGGTCTCCCGCGTGATGAGCGGTTCGGAACGTGTCAGAAAAGCCATTGCTTCCGCCGCGCAGGCGAGGACCATTGCAGGCTTTTCCTTCAACGTGAGCCGCGGCGGATCGACGTCGAACGCTTCCGCGAGCCGTTCCACGATGGCCTTCCACGACAGGTTCTCGCTTCCGAGGAAGTAGCGCTCGCCCGCATCCCCGCTCTCCATGGCGAGCAGCGCACCGTCGACGACGTCGAGCACGTCGACGACGTTCGTACTGCCGGAGGGAACGGCGGGAAGACGCTCGTGTCGAACGCGGTCGACGATCCGACGCGTGTTGTCGCCCGGCCGTCCGACGCCGAAGATGAGGGCGGGATTGATGATGACGGCATCCAGGCCTTCGGCAATCCCGCGCCTCACCTCGAGTTCGGCGAGATACTTCGACGTGGCGTAGGCAGAGTTGGCTTTGGATCGCTGCCATTCGGTGTCCTCATCGATGATGCTGTCGGGACGCTCGGGTCGGCCGAAAGCGGCCATAGAGGACACATGCAGCAGCCGGTGCACGCCGTGCTTCGACGCCGCATCGACGACGGCGGCCGTCCCGTCGACGTTCACCTGCATGAGCCGTTCGCGCGCCCCCGGGCCCAGGTACGCGGCGGCATGGAAGATGCGCTCCACGTCCCGCACGGCGTCGTCGAGCGCGAGCGGATCCGTGATGTCGCCCACGGCATGCTCCACCCGACGGGCGGCCTCGCCGAGAAGGTCCAGCCGGGAGGTGGGGCGCCGAAGGATGCGTACCCCAAAACCTTCGGTCAAGAGTCGACGCGCCAGGCACGACCCGAGAAGGCCGGTAGCGCCGGTAACCAGGACGGTGGACATGGGTCAGGGAAGGAATGAATGGCCGGGCAACATCCGCCGGTGATCGGCGTGAGACGCTTCACTCCAGCTCGATGAGGAGGTCGTTCTTGCCGACCGCGTCACCCGGTGCTACGTGCACGGCCTTGACGACGCCGCCTCGGTCCGCGCGGATTTCGTTTTCCATCTTCATCGCCTCGAGCACGAGCAAACCCGTACCCGCTTCGACCTGCTGGCCCGGATCCACAGCTACAGAGAGAACGAGACCGGGCATCGGCGCGTGAATCTCCCGGACGCCGGCGCCGGCCGCCTCGGCGAGGCCGAAGCGCTCCAGCAGCAGGTCACGCTCGTTCTTCAGGTGGACTTCGAACTCGCGCCCGCCGAGCTGTACGCGGTACACGCCGTGGCCTTCTTCAAGGACGATCGCGTCGTAGCTGGCCTGGTCGATCAGCAGCGAGAGGCGCCTGTCGGATACGCGTTCGCACGAGAACGCTACGGTGCGGCCGTCCAAGGTGACGGTGGTCCCCTCCACGGTCAGATCGATCGATCTACCGCCGAACTCCGCGCGAAAACGGCGGGGCGTCCCTCTGCATCCTTCTCGCATGGTTCCGGCCATGGATCGAATAGGTCGAATAGGTCGAGGAGTTGAAGGTTGAAGGTTGAAGGTTGACGGTTCTTTCCAGGTGGGCGGATCGATCGGAAACGAGAAAACCTTCAACCTTCAACCTTCAACCGCATATATACGAAATGACGAACAGGCACTCACATGCAATGTAGATACGACGACAGACTCGAGATGCTTCCGATACGATGCGTGAACGGACCATGCAGCTTACGCCGGGCGTCGTCCTTCAGGGATACCGGATGGGAATCTTCCCCATGGCCAACCCGAGGCACAGCGACGCCATAGGCTGGTATGCGCCGGATCCGCGCGCGATCCTTCCGCTCGACAGCTTTCACGTTCCCACCAACCTCGCCAAGCTCGTCGACAGGGAGGTCTTCGACGTAACCAGCGACACCGCCTTCGAAACCGTCATGCGCGCCTGCGCCGATCGAGCAACGACGTGGATCTCCGAGGAGATTATCCGTGTTTATACCCGGCTTCACGAGATGGGGTATGCCCATAGCGTGGAATGCCGGCGGGACGGCGAGCTCGCGGGCGGGCTCTACGGGGTGGCGATCGGCGGGGCTTTCTTCGGCGAGTCCATGTTCTTTCGAGTCAGCAACGCCTCGAAGGTCGCCCTCGTTCATCTCGTGCGCCGGCTCCGACGGGGCGGCTACTCGCTGCTCGACACGCAGTATTCGACGCCCCATCTGGAGCAGTTCGGCGTGGTCGAGATTCCGCGCGACCGTTACGAGCGACTTCTCGATAGCGCACTGGATCGGTCCGCCGAATGGTGGCCCGACGACACGGAATAACGAACGAATCAACGACCTCATCATGAAATATTCCGTACTCGTACTCGTGGCGATGCTGCTGACGACGTGGGGCTGCAACGGCCAGCATGTGCAGCGGCCGTCACCGGAAGGCGCAGCGCCGCCGGTCGATATTCCCGATCCCGATTCCGGGACGCTCCGCCTGTTCGAGGAGACGATGGCCTACGCGCGCGAGCACAACCTGCACGAGCGACCCATCGGAGAGATCATGACGGAGATGGGTGAGCGGTTTGAAGCAAAGCCGTATGCCGCCGGACTCCTCGATGAGCCGGCCACCGAGACGCTCGTCTGCACGTTGAACGAGTTCGACTGCGTCACGTTCGTCGAGTCGATGCTGGCGTTGGGCTGGGTCGTGAAGCGGCAGGAAGTCGAGTACGAGACGTGGGCGCGCTACGTACGCGATCTGCGCTACCGCGGCGGCAGCATGGCAGGCTACTGCAGCCGCCTGCACTATTTCTCGGACTGGATTCGTGACAACGAGCAGCGAGGCCACGTGCAGAACATTACCGAGGCGGTCGGAGGCGTACCCTACGACAAGAACATCACGTTCATGACCGAACACCGCGAGAGCTATCCGCGGTTCGCCGAGAACGATAGCCTGTACCGGTGCATCGCGGCCATGGAACGGGATCTGCGCGAGGCAGAGCTTTTCTACATTCCCCAGGATCAGATTGCCGGGACCTATGACGACCTGCGCGCCGGGGATATCATTGCGACCGCCACCCACATAAAGGGCCTCGACGTCACGCATACGGGGCTCGTCTATGAGAACGGGGACGGCACGAAAGGCATGCTCCACGCTTCGACGAGGGGCGGCGTCAAAGTTTCGCCGGATCTTCAATCCTATGTCGACGGCATCGATAGCCAGATTGGTATAATCGTGGCGCGGCCGCAGGCGCCCGCGACGTTCTGAAGCCGCGGCACGGAGGTTGAAAGTGGAAGGTTGAACGTCTCGTTCCCGATCGATATGCCCCGTTCGAAAGAACCTTCAACCTTCAACCAAAGTCCGTCAGCGTACTTACGAAATGATGTATTTAACCTGAATGGTCAATCCTAGACGAATCGGCGTGTATACCAGCGGGGGCGACGCGCCCGGGATGAATGCCTGCGTGCGTGCCATCGTTCGGACCGCCGTAGCGCACGACCTCGAAGTGATGGGCGTCCGGCGCGGTTATGCGGGCATGATCGAAGGCGAGTTCGTCGAAATGGACGGGCGCTCCGTATCCAACATCGTCCAGCAGGGCGGCACCATTCTGAAGAGTGCCCGTTCCGAGCGCTTCCGGACGCCGGAAGGTCGCGCCGAGGCGGCCGAATGCCTCCGCCAGCACGACATCGACGCGCTCATCGGCATCGGCGGCGACGGAACGTTCCGCGGTGCGGCGCTGCTCTACGACGAGCACGGGGTTCCGATGGTGGGCTGTCCGGGAACAATCGACAACGATCTCTTCGGCACCGACGAGACGATCGGCTACGACACGGCGCTCAACACGGCCATCGAGAACATCGACCGCATCCGGGACACGGCCGACGCGCACGACCGGCTCTTTCTCGTCGAGGTGATGGGTCGCGATGCCGGATTCATCGCGCTGAACTGCGGCATCGGCGGGGGCGCCGAGCTGGTCCTCGTCCCGGAAACCTTCACCGAGATGGAGGACATCAAGACGCGCATTCTCTCGCTGATGACCGCGCAGCTTCGCTCCTCCATCGTGGTCGTCGCAGAGGGTGACGAGCACGGAGGCGCGCATCACATCGAGCAGGTGCTTCGGAAGGACGAGGGCTTCGACAAGATCGACCTGCGCGTCTGCATTCTCGGCCACACGCAGCGCGGCGGGTCTCCGACGGCGCGCGACCGCGTGCTGGCCAGCCGCCTGGGTGCGGCCTCCGTGGAAGCGCTCCTCGAGGGGCACGAGAACGTCATGGTCGGCCTGGTGAACAACGACACGAAGCTGACGCCGCTGCGCAACGTCTGGAGCCGCAAGAAGAACATCAACTACGAGCTGCTGCGCTTAACGCAGATGCTAAGCTGACGCGTCTATCCATGACCGGTTTGCCGAAACACACGCCGCCGCCGGGACAGGCCCCGGGTAAGAAGAAGGCCGTCGAGGCGATGTTCGACGATATCGCGCCCCGCTACGACCTCCTGAACCGGATCCTGAGTTTCGGCATCGACCAAACGTGGCGAGATAAAGCGGTCCACCTGCTCGAAGAAGACGGGCCGAAGCGGATTCTCGATGTCGCCACCGGAACGGGCGACCTGGCCATCAAGGCACTCGATCTGAACCCCGAGACGGTCGTCGGGGTGGACATCTCCGAAGAAATGCTCGCTCAAGGCCGCCGTAAGGTGGAAGCCCTCGGTCTCTCTTCCCGGGTAACGCTGCGAAGGGGTGATGCGGAGAAGCTCCCGTTTTCGGATGCTCAGTTTGATGCGGCGCTGGTTGCCTTCGGCGTCCGTAATTTCGAGAACCTGCAGAAAGGGCTCGGGGAAATCCGGCGGGTATTGCGCCCCGGCGGAGCGCTCGTCGTGCTCGAGTTCAGCCATCCCAGCGCCTTCCCGATCAAGCAGGCCTACGAATTCTACTCGCACGTCGTCCTGCCGTTTGTGGGACGCATCGTGTCGAAGAATTCGTCGGCGTACGAATATTTGCCGGCATCGGTAGACGTGTTTCCTTCAGGCCGGGCATTCTGCGACGAGCTGCGCCGGTCCGGCTACGAAGCGGTCGAGGCGCGGCCGCTGACCTTTGGCATTGCGACGCTCTACAAAGGAAGAAGGGACGGGTAGCGTAGACGTCAATTCGCAAATTCGATAGCGTATGAGCGCCGCTGCCTCGGCCTCCGCGTCGTTCCGGCGCCTCGCGATGGCGCATCGACCCGCATAGTACGTTACCGAGATGATGACCTCAGGCGCCGTCGGTCCGCCCGTTCCTGAATTTCGTGAGCCGCACTTCGTTCACGTTCCCCTGCGTGCGGTATTCTACCTTGTCCATCAGCCGTCGCATGATGTGCACGCCGAATCCGCCGGCTCGCCTCGTCTCCGCATACTTGAAGATGTCGGGCTCGCTGTACCGCTGCGGCTGGAACGCATGACCCTCGTCGCGGATGCGGACGGTGAACCGGTCCTCGTCGACGATCACCGCCAGGTCGATCCGCTTCTTGTCATCGCCGCGATAGGCATGCTTGATGATGTTGGTACATGCTTCATCCACGGCGATCTTAAACTGCTCGACCGCGTCCTCCTGCAGGCAGGCCTCGCGTGCGTGGCCTTCGACGAACTGCCGCACCTCACTCAGGTAGCGGGTCGAGCTCGGAATGCTTAGCCTGTAGACGGATTTGGACACGGCCGTGATCGCGGGATGCGGAACGTACGGTGGAAGGATCAGGCGTTCGCCTTCTGATCCTGCTCGAACTTCTCCAGCGCGTCCTGCTCACTGTCGTGGATATCGAAGAGCATGGGAAAGCCGAGCAGGTCGAAGACGTTGAACACTCTGGGCTGAAGCGCCGCGATCTTGATGTCGCCCCCATGCGCGCGTACCTCTTCGATGTAGGCCATGAACACGCCCAGTCCGGCGCTGGAGATATACTGCAGATTTTCGCCGTTTACGACGATCCGATAGTTCTCATTCTCCTGGCACCTCTGCAGCGCCGCTTCGAGCTCGGAGGCCGTATGTGCGTCGAGCTCGCCTCGGAGGTCGAGAATCTGTACGTGGTCGCTGTCGCGAAATCCAACGGAGAAGTTGCTCATGTCGTCCTTGGGAATTTAGTCACTCTCGATTTCCTGCTGCATGCGCCCTGCCGCTGTCGACCGGGATGCACGTCGTCGTTCCTCCGTCGCTGCGACGTCGGCCATGGTCAGGCCATGCCATTTCAAAACGACGAGCGTGAGGTCGTCATCGTACTCCGTCTCTTCGAGAAAGTTATTGAGATCGGCCAGCAGGGACTCGTGAAGCTCGGGCGCGTCTTCGTGTCGATATGCCTTCAACGCATCGAGCAGGCGGTCGTAGCCGTACTCGCTGCCGTTCCGATTGCGGCTTTCGACGACACCGTCGGTGTAGAGGGCGATGACGTCGCCGGGCTGCAGGTGAACGCGCTCTTCGACGAGGGATTGGCGGAACAGGTCGCTGCGGTCGAGTCCGAGACCGAGGCCCTGGGTGCGGATGAAGCGCGCATCGCCCTCCAGGTTGATCATGGCGGCGGGACAGTGGCCGCCCCTGGCGATCGCGAGTTCCTCTTTGTCGGTGTCGAGCACGCCGTAGATCACGGAGACGAAGACGTGTCGCTCCAGCGCCGAGGCGAGCGCGAGATTGGCGTGGTCGAGGAAGTCGATAGGCGTCGGAACCAGACGGCTGACGGATCTGAAGATCCCCTGGAGCACCGCCATATAGAACGCGGCCGAGGTGCCTTTGCCCGATACGTCCGCGATGATGAAGGCGAGGCGGTTCTCGTCGAGGGGCAGGAAGTCGTAGTAGTCACCACCCACCTCGTGTGCGGAGACGCTCGAAGCGGCGACGGTCAGCCCCTTTACCTCCGGTAGCTCGTGCGGGAGCAGTTTTCGCTGCACCTCGCGGGCGATGTCCAGCTCACGCGAGAGCCGTTCTTTCTCGATTTGCTCTTCAAAAAGGCGCGCGTTGTCGAGGGCGATGGCCGCCTGCGCGGCGAAGACGCTGATGGCCTCGACGTCGTCCTTCTCGAACCCCTGCGCGACGTCCTTGGCCACGAAAAGGCCGCCCAACAGCTCGTTTCTTGCCAGCAGGGGCGTCATGAGCAAGCTCCCAATCTTGCCGCCCGGCCGCACGTTGATGCGATGGTCCGCGGCCGCCTCGTCGATCGTGATCGGCTCGCGACGCGCGTCGAGCTCGGCGTAGAGCGCCGTAACGTCTACCATCTGCTCGAGACCGCCTACGGTCGTGTTGTAGGCAGAGGCGATCTTGGGCTTCAGCGTGCCGCTGCGTACGTCGGCCACCGCCAGCCAGGCCATCTGAGCGGTGCCGGCCTCGACCGGCGTTGCCGTTATCGTGACGTAGAGCTTCTCCGGGTCGAAGACCTGACTGACGAGATTCGTCAGCGAGTACATGGCCGTAACCTCGCCCGCCTTCCGCTGGAAGTCGCTCGTGGTCGGAAGGTGGAAGACGAGGAAGAGGAACGACGTCACGCAGTAGAGCAGCCCGAAGGCCAGCGCGAGGTTCGTGAACAGCTCGAGGGGATAGCTGTAGTGGCGAACGTATGCCTCCATGCCCGGGAGCGCCTCGCCCGGCACGAGACCGATGCCGAGCAGTAACACCAGGACGACCGACAGCCCAACTCCTGCCGCTTTTTCCCGAAAGGAGAGGAACACGATCCACGAGACCCGGAAGGAGTTGATCGCCATCAGCATTACCGCCGGCACGACCGCCACGCCCTGAAGCAGCGTCAGGTCCGTCGTCGGCTCTTTCATGATGGCGAAGAGCGACGCGGTGCCCATGAAGCCGAGCATCAGATACCAGTTGCGCAGGCTCCGCTTCGTGCGCTTGAAGAGGACGAGATCCCGGAAGTGCAGCAGCAGATAGAACGCAAAGAGCGCCTTCAAGAGTCCCACGAGGTTCATCTTGACGACCGTGGCCATCGTCAGCGGTACACCCGTTCCGTATTCGAAGCCCAGTGTGCTCAGATTGATCTCGACGCCGGTGGGCAGGGCGATGCTCACGATCAGCCGCGTCACGATGAGAAAGAGCAGGGCGACGAACAGCGTCGCCCAGAAGATCTTCAGCGGGGAGGCCTGCCGCTGCTTGAAGTAGTGCGAGAGCAGAAACCACACCAGGACGTAGCCACCGATGACGACCACCTGGTAGGCGATCTCGATCGCGTCGGACCACGGCGTGCCCGACTGCCACTCCATCAGGTTGAACACTGCGCTCAGGACGTAGCACGTCGCTGCGGCCACGGCGAAGACAATCCGCCGGCCCTTGCTGGTCAGTGAGGACGTGACGGGCCCCTGACGGGCCCTGGAGATCAGGTCGGAAAGCATGTGTACCGCAGGCGGCCGGCCTGGACGGCGACTAAAAGGTTAGGAGGGTCGATGCGCATGCTCCGCCTGGCGCGCCGACGAGACACGAGCCCGAAGGGCGATGGACGGAAAACAGCCCTTCCA
>CAZXHQ010000116.1:0-9435 GCA_964640145.1 uncultured Rhodothermales bacterium
CTCGCTTTTGGAGGACACCTTTCTCTATCTTTTCCGCCGTAACAAATGGTATGCCCGGCCGAACGTAGCACTTATTTCGTGACGTGCCCAAAGGGCCGCGGAGAGGCGCGACCTCTCCATGGACCGGCAGAGGGGTGACATATCTCACACATACGACATCGGCGGCGGATCTCTACTCGCGCGGAGGGTTAGAAGGGTTGATGCGGACGGGCGCGCGCGACGCCGAGAGGCCCGTTACGACGCAAGCCGGTACAGTCGAAATAGGACATGGCTCAGGAGCCTGAACACGGACGACGGTTCGCGCAAGACATGCGCCGGATACGGGAGGCGCGCAATCTGACCGTGGGCGATCTGCACGAGGAGACGAAGATTCCGCAGGGGCTGATCGAGGCCTTTGAAAAGAAGGCTCTTTTCGACCACCCCCAGTTCAATCGCGTCTACCTGCGTTCTTTCGTTCGCACCTACGCACAGGTCATCGATATCGATGCCGACGTCGCGCTGGAAGCTCTCGAGGAGGCGCTTTCGGGGCGCTACCTCGGCTCGCTGGCCGTCGAGTATCTCGGCGAAGAGCCTGATGACGTCGCCCCTGCAAGACGGCCGGACGCTCCAGACGACGAACCGGCGGATTCCGCCGGACGCCCGAGGGAAGAGCGGGAATCGCCCGTCGATGCAGAAGGCGAGCGTAGAGCCGAGGAAGCGCCGCCCGTCGTCGATACGCCGCGCGAGGTCGTCGACGAAGAGGAGACCGGCCCATCCTACGTTTCGACCACGCAGGCGACCGCCGCGGGTTTTGAGCGCGCGGCCGTGGAGGAAGACGAGGGGGAGGACGCCGCCGCCGAAGACTGGACCGCGCAGTCCCCTCCTTCGGGCGCGGCGCCGACGGTCTTTCGAACGCCGACGCGGGGCGGCTCGGACCGGCAGTGGATACTGGGCGGAGTACTCGTAGTGGTAGTTGGCGTGCTCGTGTGGATTCTGGCGAGCGTGCTCGGCGGGCCGGATGGTCCGGAGCGCGCGCAGGTTGTAGCCGGCGATACCACGGAGGCGGCCACGTTCACCGACACGGCGGCGGCCCCGGTCGCCCAGCCGATCGACATTCCCCCGCTGGGGGATACGATGAACGTCCGCATTGTCGCCGCGCATGGTAAAGTCGATCCCATTCGGGTGACCGTCGACGACGACCTGCGCCGTCCGTACTGGATAGAAGCAGGCGACTCGACGCTGTTTCGACCCACCTCGCGCATCGTCATCGAAGATCTGCTCGACAGCGTGATCGTAAAAATAGAAGGCGTCGAATATCCGATGAGCCGGCGCGACGATCAGGGGCGAATTGTCATCACGCGGGATACGGCGCTGACCTATTTCTCATCGCTGCGGGCCGGTGCCTAACTACATGAATCTCGTCGAAGCTTCTCACGCGGCCCTCGAGAAGATCGAATCCGATCACCTTCCATCGATGTCCGAGTCTCGTGCGGAGGACTTCGCCGAGGAGCTGCGCCGGCTGCTCCACGCGCACAACTACCGGTACCATGTGCTCGACGACCCCGTGGTGGCGGACGCCGAGTACGATCGGCTATTCCGCGCGCTGCAGGAGCTGGAGCAGCAGTTCCCGGCGCTGGTCACGCCGGATTCGCCCACGCGTCGTATCGGCGGCGGCGTTCAGGAACGCTTCGAGAAGGTCCGTCATCCCGTTGCGCTCCTCTCGCTATCGAACGCCTTCGGCGCCGAAGAGCTCAGGGCCTGGTACGAACGATGCCGGCGCGGCCTGAAAGACCGCTTCGGGGACGACGTGCGGCCGGCGCTCACCGCGGAGCTGAAGCTCGACGGTCTGGCGGTGGCGCTTACGTACGAGCAGGGACGCCTCACCGTCGGCGCCACGCGCGGCAACGGCATCGAAGGCGAGAACGTCACGCAAAACGTCCGTACGATCGCGTCCATTCCGCTGACCATTCCCGTGGCCGGCCGGGATCTGCAGGCGCCCGAACGGATCGAGGTGCGGGGTGAGATCTTCATTCGCAAGAGTGATTTCGAGCGGCTCAATGAACGAACGGTGGCGAAGGGAGACAAGCCGTATGCCAATCCGCGCAATGCGGCCGCCGGCAGCGTTCGCCAGCTGGACGTCTCGATCACGGCCCGGCGGCCGCTTTCGTTTACGGCGTACGGCACCGGACCCGTCGAAGGCGTGACCATCCCGGACAGCCAGCACGCACTGCTGGACTGGCTCTCATCGTACGGGTTTCCGGTGGACGAACATACGTCCAGGTTTACGTCTGTCGAAGAGGTCGGGGCCTTCTACGAGGAGTGGAGCGCAAGGCGCGACGAGCTCGACTACGAGATCGACGGCCTGGTCGTGAAGATCGACGACTTCGACCAGCAGTCCGAGCTCGGCTACGTGTCGAACGCGCCGCGCTGGGCGGTGGCCTACAAATTTCCTGCCCAGGAGGCCACCACGCGGCTGAAGGACATCGTCGTGAACGTGGGCCGAACGGGCGCCATCAAGCCCGAGGCCGTTCTGCAGCCCGTCCACATCGGCGGCGTGACGGTCTCGCAGGCCGCGCTTCATAATGAGGACTACGTGGTCGAGCGCGACATCCGCATCGGCGATATGGTGATCGTCAAGCGGGCCGGCGACGTGATTCCCCAGGTCATCAAGCCCATCGAGGAGGCACGATCCGGGGAGGAGCAGACCTGGAGGATGCCCAAACAGTGTCCGGCCTGCGGCACCGAGCTGATCCGGCTGCCCGACGAAGCCGACTATTATTGTCTCTCTACGGAGTGCCCGGCGCAGTTCATTCGGCTGGTGGAGCACTTTTCCAGCCGGAGCGCCATGGACATCGAGGGACTCGGTTCTAAGCTGGCCGTCGTGCTGGTCGAGGAAGGGCTCGTGCAGCACCTGTCGGACATCTATGAGCTGACGGAAGCGGATCTCCTCACCCTGGATCTCTTCGCCGAGAAGCGGGCCGCGAACCTTCTCGACGGCATCGAGGCGTCACGCCGTCGCCCGCTGAGCCGACTGCTGTTTGCTCTCGGCATCCGGCACGTCGGCCGCACCACGGCCGAGATCCTCGTCCGGCACTTTGCCTCCCTCGACGAACTCTCCGCCGCTTCCGTGGAGCAGCTGGAGCAGATCGACGGCATCGGGACGGTCATCGCCGAAAGCATCGTAGACTGGTTCGCCGTCGACGACAACCGGGCGCTCGTTCGCCGGCTCCAGGATCTCGGTGTAAACACCTCCCGCCTGCTCGAGGAGGAGCCGGTGGAGGCAGGCGCGCACGCCGCGGCCGGAAAGACGTTCGTGCTGACAGGCTCACTGCCCACCCTCACGCGAAAGGAGGCCGCCGGCCGCATCAAGGCCGCAGGCGGGCGCGTGACAGGCAGCGTCAGCAGAAATACGGATTACGTCGTCGCCGGTGAGAACGCGGGTTCGAAATACGATCGGGCGCAGGAGCTCGGCATCCCCATACTAAACGAGGAGGGGCTTCTCGACCTGCTGGGCGAATAGCGTTCTACCATGCTGACTACCGTCGATTACGTCGTTATCGTCCTCTACCTCGTCGGCGTCGCCGCGTTCGGCATCAAGGCCGGTGGACGACAGGAGAATACTACGGACTACTTTCTGGGAAGTCGCGACCTTCCGTGGTGGGCGGTGTGCTTCTCCGTCGTGGCGACCGAGACGAGCACGCTGACGGTCATCGGCATCCCCGCCGTGGCCTACGGCGGAAGTTTGACGTTTCTGCAGCTTACCTTCGGGTATCTGCTCGGCCGCATGGCGGTCGCCGTCATTTTCATTCCGCAGTATTACCGCGGCGACCTCTCGACGGCGTATGCGTTCCTGGGCAACCGCTACGGCGACGGCATGCGCGGCACGGCCTCCGTCACGTTTCTCGGAACCCGACTGCTGGCCGACGGCGTGCGACTCTTCGCAACGGCCATTCCGCTCAAGGTCATCGCCGACTCGGCGGGCCTCGATCTGTCGTACTTTACGATAATTGCCGTTATTGCAATTGTCACCGTGATTTACACCATTATCGGCGGTATAAGGGCCGTCGTGTGGATGGACGTCGTCCAGATGGCCGTGTACGTAGGAGGGGCGATCGGCGCCGTCTTCGTGCTCCTCGGCCGGGTGCCGGACGACTGGTGGATGCAGGCGGCGGCAGCGGGAAAGACGGAGCTGATCGACCTGGCTTTCGACGAGAGTCTGGCGACCTGGATTACGAGTCCCTACACGTTCATAACGGCCGTCATCGGGGGCGCCATCTTCTCGATGGCGTCGCACGGCACCGACCAGCTGATCGTACAGCGCTTGCTGACGTGCCGCAATGAGTCCGACAGCAAGAAAGCCCTCATCGGCTCGGGCGTCGTGGTGATGTTTCAGTTTGCGCTCTTTCTGCTGGTCGGACTGCTTCTCTGGAGCCGCTATGAGGGGGCCTCCATGCAGGAGCTGGGCCTGACGCGGGGCGACGAGGTCTTTCCGAAGTTCATTATCGAAGGCCTTCCGGTGGGCATCTCGGGACTGCTTCTTGCCGGGATCGTAGCGGCCGCCATGAGCACCCTGTCCTCGTCGCTCAACTCCCTGGCGTCCTCATCCGTCCTCGATCTGTTCGAGCGCATCCGCGGACGTACAATCGACGAAGATCGCGCCCTGTTCATCTCGCGGGCATTTACGATGGTCTGGGGCGTGGTCTTCATTTTTTTCGCCACCCTGTTCGAAGATCAGAACAACCCCGTCGTCGAGCTGGGCCTCGCGATTGCATCGTTCACCTACGGCGGCCTGCTGGGCGTCTTTTTGCTGGGCCTGGTCAACAAGGCGACGAATCAGACGGATGCCATCATCTCTTTCGTCGTAACGATTCTATTTATGACGTGGGTTATCTTTTCGGTGTGGCATCATCCCGTGGAGGGTTGGCTGATCGAGGTGAGACCTTCTGATGAAATGGTCGCAGAGCAGGGTCTCCGGTCGATCGGTTGGCCGTGGTACACCGTCATCGGGGCCGCGGTCAACCTGCTCGTAGGATCCTTGCTCGCACTGCGGCATAGGTAGGCTTGTAGTTATCCACGACGCAAACGCCGGATCGCCTGCGCCCAGCCGAACCTGGTAGTTCATCTATGGGACTGTTCGAAAAAATCGGCCTCGGGAAGAAGAAACCGCGTCCGGTCGGGCAGAAACTCGAGAAGGGTCGGGAGTCCCCGCGGCGGTCGAAGCAAACGAAATGGGCGTTTAAGGCCGGCATCCTCCTCGCGCTCGTCCTGCTCACGCTGGCCGCTTTTCCCAGGGGCAACATCTATCAGTATACCGTCGAGGCGGGCGACGAATGGCGGCGAGAGACGCTCGTGGCGCCGTTCGACTTCCCGATCTATAAGTCCACCCAGGAGCTTGAGGAAGAGCGCGAGGAGTTGCGCGAAGGCGCGCCGCCGTATTTTCGCGAGGTGCCGGACGCACAGGAGCGCATGGCGGCCAGTCGCGATACCGTCGCCCAACAGCTGCAGCGCGTCCTCGATGCCTACGTCGCCTACCGCCTCAACGCCGAACGGGGCCGTACCGCGCAGGCTGCCGACGACTCCCTACGCTATATAGAGCTTCGGCGAGATGCGCGTCTCAAGGCCACGCCGGCGCAGTGGCGGATGCTGACAGAATCGTATGCGCAGCGCGTTCCCGAGCTGTCAAGTGCCACGCGGGAGCCGGCCGAAGGGCCGCGTCTCGATCTGCAGCTGCTCAACGATGCGTGGGAGATCGGCACGCAGCTTCTGAACGTCGGCGTGCTGGACGTGCCGCTCGACAGCGTGCGGGCGGATCAGATCTACATTCGGGACGAGGTGAGCCGTAGCGAGACGGTCAAGAACAGGGACAATCTCTACGGGCTGAATGAAGCGTATACGTACGCGAATTCGCAATTTCAGCAGCGCTACCAGGAGCAGCCCGACACGGCAAATCTCGGGGCCTCGTTCTTTCGGGCCATCTTCACGCCGTCTCTCAGCTACATGCGAGGCGCCACCGTCCGTGAATGGCAGCGCCTCGAGCGGAGGATTTCACCGACCAGGGGGATGGTCAGCGAGAACGACGTGATCGTCGAGAAGGGTCAGCGGGTCACGGAGCAAATCAGGGCTCAGCTGACCTCCCTCGAACGATCGCGCCAGGAGCGCGGTGGGGACGACATTCTCTGGCGCATCCTTCTCGGCCAGTTTCTCGTGGCTCTGGCTACGTATTTCATCTTCTTCCTGTATCTCTTCATCCTTCGACGAGAGATCTTCGAAGACAACCGGAAGATTATGCTGCTGGCCATCCTCTTCGCAGGCGTCATCGGCATGTTCGCCCTCGCTATCCGCGTAGAGACGATAGCGATGTACATCGTGCCGGTGGCGATCGCGCCCGTATTATTTACGGTGATGTTCGACTCTCGCGTCGGGCTCTTTGGGGCGCTGACGCTGGCCCTAATCGGGGGGCAGCTCCTGTACTACGACTTCGAGTTTACGTTTGCGACGATCTTCGCCACGACACTCGGCGTGTTCAGCGTGCGGGATATCAAGAATCGTGGACAGTTCTTCATCAGCGCCGGCCTCGTCTTCACCGGCTATCTCGTCGTGCTCGGTGCAACCGCGATCTTTTTCGGCGTGCCGCGCGACATGTTTCTTTCGGATCTGCTCCTCGTCGGTGTGAACTCGTTTCTACTGATCGTCGCATATCCGCTGCTCTGGGTATTTGAGCGTGCCTTCGACATCACTACGGACATCTCGCTGCTCGAACTGTCCGATACGAACCGGCCCCTCTTGAAGGAGCTGTCGCTGCGGGCGCCCGGGACGTTCAATCATTCCCTGCAGGTGGCGAATCTGTCCGAGGCGGCGGCGGACGCCGTCGGGGCGAACGCGCTGCTGACGCGCGTCGGCGCCCTCTACCACGATATCGGCAAGATGCTCAAGCCGGAGTACTTCGTCGAGAACCAGCGACCGGGATCGAATCCCCACACGCAGCTCAAGCCGCGAATGAGCGCACTCATCATCGCGAGTCACGTAAAGGAAGGGCTCGAGATGGGCAGACAGTACGACCTTCCGCAGCGCGTGCTCGACTTCATTCCCATGCATCACGGCACGACGCGCATCGAATTCTTCTACCGCAAGGCACTCGACCAGCGCACCGAGAGCGACCCGGAGATCCTGGAATCGGAGTTCAGATATCCCGGGCCTCGTCCCAACTCGAAGGAAACCGGCATCCTGTTGCTCGCCGATTCCGTAGAGGCGGCCAGCCGCAGCCTCTCGGATCCGACGCACAAGCGTCTCGAGACGCTCATCGACATGATCTTCACGGCCCGCATCGAGGACGGGCAGCTCGACCAGACGGACTTGACGTTCCGGGATCTCACGCAGATCAGAGAGACGTTCCTGTCGATGCTGTTAGGCATCTACCACGTACGCGTGAAATACCCGGGACAGGAAGAGAAGCAAGCCGAACCGCCCGCGGCGGTTCCCGCAGGGCGCGCGGTGCCGCAGCCCGAACCTTCCCGGCCACAGGCTCTTGAAGGTGTCGCTGAGGAGGACGCCGCGCTCGAGAAGGGGCGTTCTCCCGGCGCGGACGACGAGGACGAGGACGTCGGCGACGTCCGGGGCGAAGAAGCCGAGATTGCCGACGTCCACGCCGACGAAGCGAAACGGGCAAAAGATGCCCGCAAAAAGTCGGCCGCGCGAGGTGCCGGACCGGAAAGCGAAGAAGAAGTGGAAAACCGGGCGCGTAATGCCGGTGTCGAACCCGAGCAGGGCAACGGCGCATCGACGCTTGAAACCGACGTGACGCCCGAAGACGAATCGGGAGATCAAACGCCCGGCTGAAGGGGCAGCATCTGCTCCCGGTCTACGGAGCCCACGCGGGGCTCGAACGAGCTGCCGTCTCCGTCCCGCCGGCTCACCCGGGAAGCGATTGGCGTATCGCGGCGAGCGACTCCGCGGCCACGACTGGTGCGATCGGCACGCGCTGGTGCCGGTTCCGAAGCAGGCCCAAAAGGCGCCTCCGGCACGGAGGCGTAAAAACCACCAGGTCGGTCTGATCGATGAACTGCTCGAGATGATCCGCACTTTCGTCGACGGAGGCCGCTATCATCTGGCCGGAGAAGGACGTGGCCCCTCGAATCTCGGCGGTGAGCGGTTGGATGGCGTCGGAGTATTTCGTGACCACGCACAGTGTCTGCTCGTCGAGCAGCCGTGCGACGCGGTCGAGGGCATCCTGCTTCAGGTACGTTACGATGCCGATGACGTCTGCGCGGGGCAGGCGTCCCATGACGTCTTTCACCAGGGCGTATGGGGCGAACACGAAGTCGGCGTCCAGGTGGCGTGCGAGGTCATCCGGCGTAGCGGCCAGCACGGGCTGCTGCAGGACGCCTTCGATCTGCGATGCGCAGAGGTCCGCCATCTCTCGGTACGGAAGAACGGCGACGAGCTTGTGTCCGGGCCCGCTGCTTTCCAGCAGCGAGGACTGTTCTTGAAACAGATACTCGATCTCGCCTTCGGCGAGGCCCAGTCCGATCAGGTGTTGCAGCGTCCGTTCGATCACGGCGGCTCCCCGCTCCATGCGCTCACTCTTGCCGAGCGGCACTCGTTCGCGTACGATAAAGCCTGTCCCGGGTCGGGACTCCAGGATGCCTTCTTGTTCGAGTTCCTGGTAGACCTTCCGTACGGTATGAAAGGAGATGTCGAGGAGCCCCGCGAGCGAACGCGTCGACGGCAGCGCTTCGTCTACGGTGTAGCGGCCGCTGGCGATCTGGAATCGGAGCTGGTCGAGCAGCTGATGGTGGATCGATGTCGATGATGTGCGATCGATCGAGAGCATGCGGCCGCGGATCAGGCCCTGCCGTCGGCGAGGAGTCGTTCGATGATGTCGACCGCCGTGACGCCGTCGGCTTCCGCGTTGAAGTTGGGTACGATACGGTGACGCAGGACCGGCACGCTGATACGGCGCACGTCCTCGATGAGCGGCGTTAGACGGCCGTCGAGTGCGGCGAGCGCCTTGGCCCCGAGAATCAGATACTGCGATGCACGCGGGCCGGCGCCGTAGTTGAGGAAGTTCGTCACGAAGTCCGGTGCGCCGTCACGTCCGGGGCGGGTTCGACCCACAAGGCGCACGGCGAACTCGATGACGTTGTCTGCCACCGGTATTTCGCGGATAAAGTGCTGGTACTGTTGCAGTTCGCGAGCATGCATGACGGGCTCTACGTTCCTTACGCGGGCACTGGTCGTACTCCGCACGACCTCGACCTCCTGATCGAAATCCGGATAGTCGAGCCAGAGATTGAGCATGAATCGGTCGAGCTGCGCCTCCGGAAGGGGATACGTTCCTTCTTGCTCGATCGGATTCTGCGTCGCCAGCACGAAGAATGGTTGGTCGAGCACGTGCGTTTCGCCGGCCGCGGTCACGCGGTGCTCCTGCATGGCCTCCAGGAGAGCGGCCTGGGTCTT
>CAZXHQ010000117.1:0-9424 GCA_964640145.1 uncultured Rhodothermales bacterium
GAACCCGTCACATTCTCACCCAGCGGGCCCACGCGGAGCCCGTCATGCTCACCTATCGTGATTCCGATGCCGTCGGCGCTCTGATACGGTCGGAGGAGGAGGCGGATCCGCTGTTCGACTTTACGACGGAGGACGGCGTCCGGCACACACTCTGGCGGGTGGCCGACGCCGGCCCACTCGTCGATGCCTTTTCAGACGTCGCGCCGCTGTACGTGGCGGATGGGCATCACCGCTGCAAGGCGGCGAGCCGGGCGGCCGCGGAGATCCGCGGAGATGCAGGCGAGGGGTCACCTGAAGCCGAGTTCTTCCCGGCCGTGCTGTTTCCGATGAGCGAGATGAGGATTCTGGCCTACAACCGGATCGTGCGCGAGCTGCCGGTCTCCCCCGCGGCCTTTCTGGACACGCTGGCCGCCAGGCTCGATGTCAGGGTGGATTCCGGAGAAAAGGTGCCCCCCGAAGCCGGTGTCGTGTGTCTGTATCTGAATGGCCGCTGGCATACCATGAAACTGCCTGACACCTACGGTGACGGCATTGCCGACGAATTGGACGTGGCCCGGCTCAGTGAGCACGTGCTGGAGCCGGAGCTGGGCATCAGCGATCCGCGGCGGGATGCCAATCTCGACTTCGTCGGCGGCATTCGCGGGACAGATGAGCTGGAGCGTCTCGTCGATGAAGGAAAGGCCGAGCTGGCGATTTCTATGTTTCCGACGAGCATCGAGGAGCTGCTCGCCGTGTCCGACGCCGGCGTGTTGATGCCGCCGAAATCTACGTGGTTCGAGCCGAAGCTGCGAAGCGGTCTCCTGGTGCACCTGTTTGACGAGAAGCTTTGACCAGAAGCCGGTTACGGGTCGGCCCGCCGAAGAGCCGGGGTGCGGCCTTGCGCGACCGCTCTACGACCACGGATCGACCATGCACGTACTTATCGCCGACAAGCTGTCAGGAGCCGGGGTAGAGGCGCTGGAGAAGGCGGGCCACCGCGTGGCGAGCCGGCCCCAGGCGTCTGGGGAGAAGCTCCGGTCGGCCCTGGAGACGGAACGCCCGCGGGTGCTCGTCGTGCGCTCCACGCGTGTGACCTCCGAGATGCTGGACGCCAACCCGGCCCTGGAGCTGATCGTCCGTGCGGGCGCCGGTACCGACACGATCGACGTGGAGGCGGCCTCGGGGCGCGGGATATTCGTTTCGAACTGCCCCGGAAAAAACGCGGCCGCCGTCGCGGAGCTCACGATCGGCTTACTGCTGGCGCTCGACCGGCGCATTCCGGACAACGTTCTCGACGCACGGGCAGGGCGGTGGAATAAGGCTGCATACGCGAAGGCGGCGGGCCTGCGCGGCCGGACGCTGGGCGTGATCGGCCTGGGCAACGTCGGGACGCTGGTCGCGAGGCAGGCCCGCGCGCTCGGGATGACCGTTATTGCATGGAGCAGATCCCTCACCCCCGACAGAGCCGCCGCGCTAGACCTCATCCACAAAGACCATCCACTCGCCGTCGCCCGGGCGGCCGATGCGGTGACCCTGCACGTGGCGGCGACGTCCGATACAAAGCACCTGGCCGACCGGCCCTTCTTCGAGCAAATGAAAGAGGGCGCACTCTTCATCAATACGACGCGCAGCAGCGTCGTGGACGAGGAAGCCCTCCGGTGGGCGGTGGATGAGAAGGGCGTGCGCGCCGCGCTCGACGTGATGGACGGCGAGCCGTCGGAGAAGAGCGGGCCCTTCGAGCATGCGCTGGCCGGCCACCCCGCGATTTACTTCACGCATCACATCGGCGCGTCCACCCGGCAGGCGCAGGAGGCCGTCTCGGCCGAGGCGGCGAGGGTCATCTTACAGTTCGACGAAACGGGCAACCCTCCGAATTGCGTGAACATCGAAGAACATTCACCGGCGACGCACCTGCTGACCGTGCGGCACCTCGACCGCGTCGGCGTACTCGCGGAAGTGCTCGACGAGATACGGAAAGCAGACTGGAACGTGCAGGAGATGGAAAACCTGATCTTTGCCGGCGCAAAGGCCGCATGCGCACGCATCCGAATCGATGGTGTGATGAGGGAGGAGGTGGTGCGTAGGATTGAGGATCATCCCCACGTACTTGCGGTATCGCTAATAGCTTTGCAGTAAGCGGCCGGCTTTCACAGGTTCGACGACGCTGCGTCATGCTCGGCCGGCACGCTCGAGCGATGGAACAGACTTGAGATTGCATCTATGCCAACCGCCGAACAGACGACCGTGACCGCCCCGAAGAAGTCGGTGCGCCTGCACAACTTTTCCGCCGGACCTGCCGTTCTGCCCCTAGAGGTGATTCTAGAAGTAAAAGAGGAGCTTCCGGCATACCGGGACGTCGGGGCGTCGGTGATGGAGATCAGCCACCGGTCGCCAACGTATGCGGAGATCGAGCAGGATGCCAGGGATCGTATCCGGCGCCTGCTCGGCGTCGACGAGGAATGGCACGTGCTTTTTCTGCAGGGCGGCGCGTCGATGCAGTTCTACCAGGTTCCGCTGAACTTCTTGCCGGAGGGGTCGTCGGCCGACTACCTCACGACGGGTCGCTGGTCCGTCAAGGCGCTCAGAGAAGCGGAGTTCGTTGGAACCGCCAACGAGGCGGCCTCGAGCAAAGACCGCAACTTCTCCTACATACCGGATCCTTCGACGTGGGATCTGGATCCGGACGCGTCGTATCTCCACTTCACCTCGAACAATACGGTCGTGGGCACGCAGTTTCGCGAGACGCCGAAGGCGGACGTACCGCTGGTCTGCGATGCGTCCAGCGATTTCTTCAGCAGACCCATCGACGTGGAGCGCTACGGCCTCATCTACGCCGGTGCGCAGAAAAATGTGGGGCCTGCCGGTGCCACCGTCGTCCTCCTGCGGGACGACTTCCTGCAGGGCCGTAATCAGCCGCTGCCCACGATACTCGACTACGGCACGCACACGGCGAACTTGTTCAACACGCCGCCGGCCTTCGCTGTATACGTGATCGGCAAGGTGCTGAAATGGCTGGAGGAGAAGGGGGGGCTGAAGGGAATCGAGGAGATCAACGAGCGAAAGGCAGGGAGGCTCTACGACCGCATCGATCAGACCGACTTTTTCCGCGGGACGGCGGAGACGTCGTCTCGATCCAGAATGAACGTGACGTTCCGGCTGCCGAGCGAGGATCTCGAAGCACGGTTTGTGGCCGGCGCGAGGGAGCACGGATTGCTCGCACTGAAAGGCCATCGGTCCGTCGGTGGCATGCGCGCGTCGATCTATAACGCCTGCCCGGAAAAGGCAGTCGATGCCCTGATCTCGTTCATGGATGAGTTCGAGGAGAAGCACGGCTGATTCGGCGCTCTCTCGCTCGTCAATTCCTTGCACATCATTTCGCGAAAAGATTGAAGGTCGAAGCTTCTTTCGAATGGAAGCAAATCGATCGGGATGAGAGACGTTCAACCTTCAGCGTTCAACGTTTAACCCCCCGCTTACGTTATATTAGCGGTCTCTTCACGCATGGGCCTGGTGCGTAGGAGTCCGCTTTTTTACATAAACTAGTAGTTGTGCCCGTCCCGCCAGGCGCCCCGACGAGTCATAGCAGCGCTGTGGCGAGGAGCTGCAACGGCGCGAGAGGGAGTACGGCGGTATTCGAATGGTCGCAGACGTAGATCAAGAGGCACCGGACAGTGCCCCCGCCGCAGGCAGCCGGTCCCGCTGTAGCCGCGAGGCCGCATGATGACTCAACTTGTGTACTGCAGCATATGCCATTGAACGTAGGTGTTCCCAAGGAAACGGCTGCCGGCGAACGGCGAGTCGCGATCGTACCCGACGTCGTGCAACGACTCGTCGATTCGGGCTTCGCCGTGGTGGTCGAACGGGGAGCCGGCGCGTCGTCCTTCTTCGCGGATGAGGCGTACCGCGAGGCGGGCGCCCGTCTCGTCGACGCGGAAGCGGCCTACGGCGCCGACGTCGTATTGAAGGTGGCGCCTCCGAGCGAGATTGAGATTCTCAAAATGAAAAAGGGCGCCGTCTACATTGGATTTCTCAATCCGCTCGACGAACCGGACGTGAGCCTCAAACTGGCCGAGCGCGGCCTCACGGCGCTCAGCGTGGAGCTCGTGCCTCGCATCTCACGCGCTCAGAAGATGGATGCGCTCTCGGCGATGAGCAATATCGCCGGATACAAGGCCGTCCTCAAGGCCGCCTCCGTACTACCCAAGTTCTTTCCGCTGCTCACCACGGCGGCCGGAACCATCCGGCCGGCCAACGTGCTCGTCCTCGGCGCCGGCGTGGCCGGGCTGCAGGCTATCGCGACGGCGAAGCGCCTGGGTGCGCGCGTATTTTCCTACGACATCCGCGACGTGGTGAAGGAGGAAGTCCAGAGCCTCGGTGCGAAGTTTGTCGAGCTCGAATTTGAGACGCAGCGGGCGGACGACTCGGGCGGGTACGCCAAGGAGCTGGTGCAGGAGAAGGCCGAGCAGCAGACGAAGCTCTTGGTACCGCACATCGGCAATTCGGACGTGGTCATCACGACGGCGTTGATTCCCGGCCGGCCGGCGCCGACGCTCATCACCGAGGAGGCGGTTGCCGCGATGAAGGCGGGATCCGTCATCGTCGACCTCGCCGCTCCCAACGGGGGGAACTGCGTGCACACGAGCCCTGGCGAAGAGGTGAGCGTCGACGGCGTCAGCATCCTGGGACCGCTGAATCTGCCCTCCGATGCCGCCGTCAATGCGAGCGAGATGTATGCTCGAACGCTGATGGCTCTCCTTACGGAGTTTTCCGACGGTGAGTCGTTTAGACCGAATTTCGACGACGAAATCTTCGCGGGTGCCTGCGTCACGCACGACGGCGCCGTCGTCAACGAGCGCGTCAGCGGCCTGCTTACAGCGTAACCCTCCCCGATCAACTCACTGCATCCATCACCTGACCTATGCTGACGAATCTAGTCATCTTCATTCTGGCGGCCTTCATTGGTTTCGAAGTGATCAGCAAGGTTCCGCAAACGCTGCACACGCCGCTGATGTCGGGTACGAACGCCATCAGCGGCATCACCATCGTCGGCGCCCTGGTGGTTGCCGGCATGGTCGACGCGGACTGGGCGAAATGGATCGGCTTCGTTGCGGTTATCGTCGCGACGATCAACGTAGTGGGCGGATTCCTGGTCACGGATCGGATGCTTCAGATGTTCAAGAAGAAGCGACCCGCCTCGCAACCGGAAACCGAGACCGCATCCGTAGCAGCCTGACGCCGCCCGTACATGATCCAGACCCTGATCGAACTCGCTTACGTGGCCGCGGCAATTCTCTTCATCCTGGGGATGAAGCGGCTGCAGTCGCCCACCACCGCGCGCACCGGCAATCAGATGGCAGCCTCCGGCATGCTCGTCGCCGTCGTTGCCACGCTGTTCCTCCACGAGATCGTGTCTCCTGTCGAGATGGTGGCCGGTCTGGCCATAGGCGGCGCCATCGGCGCCATTCTTGCCAGGCGGGTGGAGATGACGGGCATGCCCGAGCTCGTGGCCGTTTTCAATGGCTTCGGCGGCGGCGCCTCGTCGCTCGTTGCCGGGGCGGAAATTGCACGCTACCTCGTGGCTGAGGTGGGCGGCGGCGCCGTCATCGAAGTCTCGCAGGCGGGGATCGTGCTGTCGCCGCTCGACGCCACGACGGTAATCACCATCGTCTTCAGCATCTTGATCGGCACGGTTACGTTCTCCGGCAGCTTCGTCGCCTTCGGGAAGCTCGGGGGACACATTTCAGGCAATCCGATCTCGTTCCCGGGCATGCGCGTGCTCACCGTCCTCGTCGTCCTCGCCGTGATCGGATCTGCAGGCTACATGCTTACGGGCGCCGCCGCCACGCTGCCTGCCATGAATCTTGAGCCGATCGTGGGGGGAGGCCTGGCCCTGGGCGGCCTGGCCCTGCTCCTCGGCATCCTGCTGGTCATCCCCATCGGCGGCGCCGACATGCCGGTCGTGGTCGCGCTTCTGAACTCCTATTCAGGGCTGGCGGCGGCCGCGACGGGTTTTGTGCTCGACAACACGGCCTTGATCGTCAGCGGCGCGCTCGTAGGAGCATCCGGCCTGATCCTTACGATGATCATGTGCGAGGTGATGAATCGGTCCCTGTTGAACGTCCTTCTGGGCGGATTCGGCGGAGAGGATGGCGGCGGTCCGGACGTCGAAGGAGCGAGGGAGGATCTCACCGTCCATGAGACGTCCGTGGAAGACGTGGCCATTCAGCTGATATACGCCGGGAAGGTCATCATCGTGCCGGGCTACGGTATGGCGGTCGCGCAGGCACAGCACCAGGTGCACGAGCTTTCGGACCTGCTGCAGGAGAAGGGCGTCGCCGTCAAGTACGCCATTCATCCCGTGGCAGGCCGGATGCCCGGCCACATGAACGTGCTCCTGGCGGAAGCCAACGTGCCCTACGATCAGCTCTTCGAGATGGACGAGATCAACAACGAATTCGATACGACCGACGTGTCGCTCGTTATCGGAGCGAACGACGTCGTAAATCCGGCCGCACGAACGGATCAGAGCAGCCCCATCTTCGGCATGCCCATTCTGAACGTGGACCACTCCTCGACGGTGGTGGTCATGAAGCGCAGCCTTCGCCCCGGCTACTCGGGCATCGAGAACATGCTCTTCTATAACGACAACACGCAGATGCTATTCGGGGATGCGAAAGATTCGCTCACAGACCTCATCGTGGCCGTCAAGGCCCTCTAATCTGGTACGCTGTTGAATAACCCGACCCAGAAAGAGGCGACCGGAGATGCTCGATCTGTCAACGGCCCTCCTGCACCGGTCAGCTTTCGCTGCGCAAACCCTCCAGGACGGGGCGCAGGACCTCCCATACGTTGTCGGCCACGATGCGGTGCCCCGCCTCGGTTGGATGGATCCCGTCGCCCTGCATAAGGGAGTCCACGCCGCCGACGCCTTCTAGAAGAAAGGGGATCAGGTGCGTGTCCTCCGATTCGGCCAGCTCCGGATACATGGCCCGGAAGCGCTGCGTGTATTCGTGGCCGAGATTAGGGGGGATCTGCATGCCGGCCAGTATGATCTCGACGTCGAGGGAGGCCTCTCGTGTTTTCTCGATGATCCGGCGGAGGTTCTGTGCGGCCACGTCGACCGGTACGCCGCGGAGCCCGTCATTTCCGCCCAGTTCAAGGACCAGCACCCGCACCGGTCGGCGCAGCAGCCAGTCGATGCGCCGCAACCCGCCCGAGGTCGTCTCGCCGCTGAGTCCGGCGTTGACGACGGCAAAATTCCATCCCAACGAGTCGATTCGTTGGCGAATCAGTGAGGGAAAGGCCTTCGTTTCGTCGATACCGGCGCCGGCCGAAAGGCTGTTTCCGAGAAACAGGATCACCGGGGCGGATGCGCCGGGGGTCTCGTCGTGCACGACAGAGCCCGTATCTCCGGCCGCAGCCGTGTCGGCCGGTCGTGATTCTCCGCGCTCGGCCGAGCCGCCGCAGCCCGCATAGAGAACCGCGAGTAGCAGAAGCAGGTATAGCTTGCTGGTTTTCATATCAGATGTATAGTCGACGTCGGCCCCATCGCAAACACGTCATCCAGAATCTCTGTTTCAACTGAACGCCGCATGTCTCCTGTTCTTTCCATCCATAAGCTGACGAAGACGTATAGGACCGGCGCCCGCCTGCTCACGGTGCTGGGGAACGTATCGTTCGACGTTGAGCCTGGAGAAACGTGCGCCGTCGTCGGACCCTCCGGCAGCGGCAAGACGACGCTGCTCGGCCTGTGCGCCGGTCTGGACCGGCCGACGGCAGGTACGGTGGATTTGCGTGGCGAGCGGCTCAACGATCTATCCGAGGACGAGCTGGCCCAGCTACGCAACCGAGAGGTTGGATTCATCTTCCAGACGTTTCAGCTCATTCCTACGCTCACCGCCCTCGAGAACGTAATGGTGCCCGCCGAGCTTCGGGGCGAGAGAGGCGCACGCCGGCGTGCTCATGACCTGCTCGAACAGGTGGGATTGGGAGATCGCACGACCCACTATCCGACGCAGCTGTCCGGCGGCGAGCAGCAACGGGTAGCCATCGCCCGCGCATTCATCAACCGGCCCACCATTCTGTTCGCCGACGAGCCTACGGGGAACCTGGATGCCGAGACCGGAGCGACGATCGAGGATCTCATCTTCGATCTCAACGCCACGGCCGGTACGACGCTGATGCTGGTGACGCACAACATCGAGCTGGCTCGTCGCACGGGTCGCATGATCAAGCTGCGCGGCGGTGAGGTGATCTCCGACGAGCCGGTGCAGGCGAGTACGATTCGTTCGGCCATCTGAGCACCATCATGACGTTGGATCCCTGGATCTTCAAGATGGCCTGGCGAGACAGCCGGGGAAGTCGCCGCCAGCTCGGCCTCTTTCTCTCGTCCATGATCGTGGGCGTAACGGCCCTCGTGGCGATCACGTCCTTCGGAACGAATCTCCAACGGGCCGTTGACGAGGAGTCGAAAGCGCTGCTGGGTGCCGACCTCATCCTGGAGGCGGATGACCCGTTCTCCGACGAGACGGAAGCGCTCGTGGACTCGCTGGGCGGCGAGCAGTCGCGCCAGGTGTCGTTTGCGTCGATGGCCTATTTCTCGTCCACCGAAAACACGCGACTGGCCACCGTTCGTGCCATGGAAGGTGGATATCCGTTCTACGGAACGGTGGAGACCACGCCGGTAGAGGCGGCCGCCACCTATCTGGCCGACGGCAAAGCCCTCGTCGATGCCTCCCTGATGAAGCAGTTCGGCGTGGAGGTTGGTGACACGGTCCATATCGGCCGCTACGGCTACGTGATCGGAGGTCAGCTCGACAAGACGCCCCGCGAAAATGAGATCATGTCGTTGTTCAGCCCGCGCATCTATATTCCCGGCTCGCGGCTCGATACGACGCTGCTCGGCATGGGAAGTCGGGCGGAGTACGAAGTAGCCTTCAAGTTCGAAGACGGCCGAGACGTGGAGGCGCTCGTCGACGATGTCCGCCCGTTTCTGAGAGAGAACGACGTCGGCTTCGACACGGTCGAGGAGGTTCGGGAGGATTGGGACGAGACGCTGACCAACCTCTATCGTTTTCTCAGCATCGTGGCGTTCGTGGCCGTCCTGCTGGGCGGCATCGGGGTAGCCAGCTCCATCCACGTCTACATTCGCAGACGCTTCTCTACGATTGCCGTCCTCCGGTGCGTCGGGGCGAAAGCCGGAAGAACCTTTGCGGTCTACGCCGTGCAGGCGGCTGCGATGGGATTGATCGGCGGGCTGATCGGCGTCGTGCTGGGCATCGGCATCCAGGCGCTCGTACCGCTCGTGCTCCGTGACTTTCTGCCCATGGACGTGCCTTTCGACCTCGCCTGGGGAGCCCTCGCGGCCGGGCTCGCCCTGGGCGTGGGCGTGACCGTGCTCTTCGCTCTGCTGCCGCTCGTATCCATCCGGCGCATCTCGCCTCTT
>CAZXHQ010000118.1:0-9400 GCA_964640145.1 uncultured Rhodothermales bacterium
ATTTTCGCCGTGAGGTCATGATGGCGTGTACTGTCTAACGAGAACGCTTCCTCTATATCTATAAAACGAGGTGACGGGCATGGAACCCCTACGGCGACCCGCTCCGTCTAGCGATAAAGCTCCGTCTAGCGATAAAAAGGAGGATTCTCCATCGTGAACTTCACGCCCGTGATCCGGTCCGTGTTGTCGAGCCGTCTGCGCTCGGTCGGCGGAAAATCGTCCGTTTCCCGGATCCAGGCATCCAGCACGTCGGCCAGCTCGCGGGCGACCTCCTCGTATTCGGCGCGATCGGCCACGTTGACCCTCTCCCAGGGATCGGTTTCCAGATCGTAGAGCTCGACGGCAGGGCGCGGCGCCGCGAACAGGCGGGCCTGCGCCGGCGTCAGCGTGCCCGCTCGCAGCCCGTCGCGGAGGGCAAACCAGGTCGGACTCCTGCTCGCGTCGGCGGGCGTGCCGTGCGGCCGCTCCGTATAGGCGTTGCGGATGAACTTGTAGCGCCCGGTGCGCACGCTGCGGATGTGCTCGTCGCAGTTGTGCCAGTTTCGCTCGCTGTAGACGTACGTGCGGCCCGGTACGTCCCGGCCGTCCAGCATCGACGCGATGCTGCCTCCGTGCATCTCGCCGGGCGCTTCGATGCCGGCCAGCTCCAGGATCGTCGGAGCGAGATCGACGACGCTGACGAGCCCGTCGTACCTCGTACCGTTTTCGACCCGGCCGGGCCACGAGAAGATGAGCGGCGTCCGGATCCCTTCATCGTATACCGTGCCTTTGGCGCCCGGGAAGGGCATGCCGTTATCGGAGAGAAAGATGACGAGGGTGCGTTCGCGCAGGCCGCGCTCCTCGAGGACGTCCACGAACCGGCCGATCTGCCCGTCCATCCGGTGGATCTCGTCGTAGTAGCGTGCGAGATCCGCCCGCGTCTCGGGTTCGTCGACCAGGTACGGCGGCACCTTCACCTCGGATGGATCGTGCACGGCGGGCGCACTGTCGTAGGGCCGGTGCGGATCGGAAAAGCCGACCCAGAGGAAGAACGGTCGCTCGTCTGCCTCATCGAGAAACGCCGGGAAGTCCGCCGACAGGTTCTCGGAGATCCAGTCGAACTGCGCATCGCCGTTGGGCCCCAGATGGCGCTTCTTCATGATGCCGCTGAAGTAGCCGGCCTCGGCGAGGTAGCTCGGCAGGAGCCGCTCTTCCTCCGGCAGCGGCATGTGGAGGTCCTCCGCACCGGTGGCGTGCGGGTATTTCCCCGTCAGAATGCTGATGCGCGACGGGCTGCACTGGGCAATGGTGAGGAAGGCCCGTTCGACGCGAAGGCCCTCTCCCGACAGGGCGTCGATGTGAGGCGTCCGGATCGCGTCGTTCCCGTACGCCCCGAAATCGCGCCATCCCGCATCGTCGGCGACGAATACGACGACGTTCGGCGGCGCCTGAGCGCGGGCGCTTTCCGCCCCCATCCATACCATTAGAGCCAGAAGCAAGAAACGCATACGGGTCACGGTTTTAGTTTCGTTCTGATTCCGGCAAGGCGAAGGCCACGTAGCTGTCGCCGGATGTCGTTCCGGGCTTGCCTCCTCCGCCCACCGCGATGACGACGAACTGCGTGCCGTCGACGGAATAGGTGGCCGGCGTCGCGTAGCCGCCGGCCGGCAGATCGGCCTGCCAGAGAAGCTCGCCGGTCGCCTTGTCGAAGGCGCGGATCCGCTCGTCCATGGCCGCCGCGATAAACACGAGGCCGCCGGCCGTGACGACGGATCCTCCCATGTTGAAGGTGCCGGTCGGCGCGTACCCCTGCTCTTCGAGCTCGACGTAGGTGCCCAGGGGATTCTGCCAGATGATGCGACCGTCGTCGAGATCGATGGCCGAGAGCGTCCCCCACGGCCTCTCGTTGACCGGATACCCGTCGGGGCCGCGCAGCGGCTGGTGGCCGCCGTCGATATACGAATGGTCGTGGTCCTCTGCCTCGGGCGCCGCAAACATCTGCAGAAATTCCGCCTCGTTCGACGCATTCACGTAGAGCATGCCCGTGGCCGGGTCGAAGGAGGCTCCGCCCCAGTCCGTCCCGCCGTTGAACTGCGGGAGGATGACGTCGCCCTTTCGGCTGGGCGCCGGGAAGAGCCCGGCCGTCCCGTACTCGTCGAGCAGCTTCTGCGAAAACTCGGCCGCCGCAGGCGTCATCGTATTCCGGTTCGCCTCGGTGAAGCCCTGCTGCGCGTAGACGATCGACGAGAACGGCTGCGTGGGCGAGAGCGCCTCCCCTTCCAGCCTGCTCGGCGGAACCGGCCGCTCCTCCACCGGAAAGAGCGCCGCGCCGGTCTCCCGGTCGAGCACGAAAAGCTGGCCGGTCTTCGTCGGCTGGGCGACGGCATCGATCGTGCGGCCTTCGCGCCGAATCGTGACCAGGTTGGGCGGCGTGGCCACGTCGTAGTCCCACACGTCATGATGCACCGTCTGAAAATGCCAGACGCGCTCGCCGGTGCGCGCCTCCAGGGCGATAACGGAATTCGCGAACAGGTTGTCGCCGTGCCGGTCGCCGCCGAAGTGGTCGTAGGCAGCGGAGCCGGTCGGCGAGAACACGAGGCCGCGCCGGACGTCCAGGCTGAGGCCCGCCCACGAGTTGGCGCCGCCGACGCGCATCCACGCATCCGACGGCCACGTCTCGTAGCCGCTCTCACCGGGATGCGGAATGGTGTGGAAAATCCACCGCCGCTCGCCGGTCCGCAGGTCGTAGGCCCGTACGTGGCCGGGCGCCGATGGACCCGGCCCCTCGCCCACGCTCGACCCCATGATCAGCATATCCTCGAAGACGACCCCCGGCGAGGTGGCCTCCACCTTTAAGCCTGCAGCCGGACGACCCAGGTCCTCCCGCAGATCGACGAGGCCGTCCGAGCCGAAGCCGGCTTCGATTTCACCCGTACGTGCGTCGAGGGCGAACAGGTACGGACCGGCCGAGGAGTAGATGCGCCCGTCCTCCCCATCATCCCAGTACACCACGCCCCGGTTGACCCCGCGCGGCTGTTCGCCGGTGTGTTCGAACGGATCGAAGGACCAGATCTCGCGGCCGCTCCCCGCATCCAGCCCTACGACCCGCAGCATCGGCGTGGTAAGATACATGATCCGGTCCACGACGATCGGGTTGCATTCGATGGTGCTGAGGCGTTCGTCGCCCGACTCGTAGACCCACGCGGTTTCGAGCCGCGATACGTTGGAGCGGTCGATCTGATCGAGGGAGGAGTAGCCGGTCACGGCCCGGTCGCCGCGGTAGTGCGCCCAGGTGTCGAAGCCCCGGTCCTCCGGCGGCCCCGGGCGAACGAACGAACACGAGGCCGCCAGCAGCGCCGCCAGCAGACCTAAAAAAAGACGCCTCAGCATATGCGAATTCCGGCTCGGTGGCGTGTTCGAAATAGAATACGAAGTCGCCTCATCGAATGACAGACGGACCGAAAGCGTATTGTATCACGCCGTAGCTGCCGTTCGTGCGCCAGTCCGGCTCGCCGGCATCGAGCCTCGCGGCCCTCTCCGGCGCGACGCCCACGAGCGTGTCGCTCTTCAGCGTCCGCAGCAGAAGCAGCGGCGCCGGGAAGGGTCCCACCGCTTCATCCAGCGTCGTCTCGAGCGGCCACAGCGCATCGTTGGCGGCGCGCCGGTAGTTCACGTCGCCCTTGCCGACGACGAGGGCGGCGCCCTCGACGCTGCGCTCCAGGCGAGGCGGAAGCTCCCAGAGACGGCCGTCCGTGTTCCAGAAGGCGTCGGGTACGATGCGCAGGCGGCCGGACGCCGCGTAGGCCGTCAGCCGCTCCGCCAGCGCCCTTGCGGCTCGCCCGCGGTCTCTCATCGCGCGGAGCATGCGGTGCACGTCCGCCGTGATGACGTCGCTGACGAGCACGGGCAGCAGCTTCACGTGCAGGTCGACCTCGGACGCCACCTCTCCGGAAAGCAGAAGATCCGCCAGCACGAGGTCCATCGCTTCCTCCGTGCCGGCATTGTCCATGATAACGTGCACCGTGACGTCGGCACCGCCGTCGGAAGCGGCATCGGCAGCCAGCAGATCATGCGCAGCCTCCTTCGCCTGGTCGACGAGCAGGTGCTCCGCGCTCGCGCCGGTCCCCTTGGCGGCCACGCTCGAGAGGCTCAGGTCGATGCGGTTCCCCCAGAGCGTGAGGATCAGCGTCCGTACGATCCGTTCTTCGACCGAGCCGCCGCCGGCTGCGCCCGCAGCGAGCGCCTCATCCAGCAGCTCCCACAGCGCATCCGAGGCGAGCTCTTCCTCCTTGAACGGCGCAAACGGATCCCGGAGGGTCGTCCAGTAGTGAACGGCCTCCATGATGAGCCGATACGAGAGCATCTCGGCGAAGAACCACTCCGTATCCAGCCAGGTCTCGCCGGCGTGCGGCACGAACCTCGCTTGCCATAGATCATGATCGGGCGCCGGCAGCGCGAAGAGGCGCAGCGGCGCATCCCCTGCGATCTCATCGCGCAGCCTCTTCAGGGCGTCCGCGATTTCTGGGGGATAGTCGCGGTTCCGCTCGAGCGTCTCCTCGATGATCGACGGCACGCGCGCCGCCATCGAGTGACGCGCAAAGGCATTGCTCCCGTCCGTGCGCAGCGCCGCAGGGCGATGGATATGTGACGAACGCTGGTTCATAGCGGCCAATCAGCAATGCAAGGCGGCCGGAAGATCATTTTGCCGGATCGAGGCGTGCGGCGGAGCGGAAGATGACACGGTTTCAAACGGGAATGAGACGCATTCAAAGACGCCGCAGTGACCCGCCGGGAGCGCCGTACCGGGTGCCGTTATCGACGGCCTATCGCTCAAACCCAGAAGGAGAAGTAGACGTAGATGCCGAGTACCAGGCCGAGGACGATGACGGTGCCCACGACATCCTTCCATCCCCAGGTAGCCCGCGCCTCGAGCCTGTCTTCCGGCGTCACGGTACCCCACGTCAGGCCGGACAGCTTCTCGATCGGTTCCGCCTTCGCCGTGTAGGAGATCACCACGATCAGCACGACGCTGATCAGGAAGAGCACGCCGGAGAAATAGTAGCCGTTGAACGCGCCGATGGAACCCAGCAGACCCGTCGGCGCCATCGCTCCGCTCTGCGTGAGCGACTGCAGCGTCAGCTTGATCATCCCGAGGACGAACCCGACGACCATCCCCCAGAATGCGCCCCGTCCGTTGATGCGCTTGGTGAAGATGCCTAGCAGGAACACGGCCGTAATGGGCGGGGCCAGGAAGCCCTGCACATTCTGCAGGTAGTCGTAGAGCCCTTCGTTGTTCTCCGAAATGGCCTTCATGATCGGGATCCACAGCAGGCCGAATCCGACGACGACGCCCGTCGCGATGCGGCCCACGCGCACGAGCTTCTTCTCGGAGGCGCGCGGACGCAGCTTCTCGTAAATGTCGACCGTGAAGAGCGTCGCGCACGAGTTGAACAGCGACGCGAGGGAGCTCATGAGCGCCGAGAGCAGGCTCCCGACCACGAGCCCGCGGAGCCCTATCGGCAGAAGCTCGGCCACCATGGTGGGGAAGACCATGTCGCCCATGATGGTCCCATCCGGCCCCATGGGGATGTGCAGCGATCCCTGCTCATGCAGCGCATAGCCGATCATCCCCGGAATCAGAAAGATGAAGATCGGCCATACCTTCAGGAATCCTCCGAAGATCGCCCCGCGGCGGGCATCCTTCAGCGACCGCGCGGCAAGCGTGCGCTGGATGATGTACTGGTCGGTACACCAGTACCAGATGCCGATGATGGGCGAGGCGATCATCACGGCGAGCCAGGGAAAGTTGGGATCCGTGTTGGGCCGCCAGAGCGCGAATCGTTCGGCGTCCTGGCCGACGATCGCCCGGAGCTCGTTCCATCCACCCAGCTCTGAGAGCCCGAAGATGGTGATGAAGACCGACCCGAACAGGAGGAGCCCCGTCTGCAGCACCTCCGTGTAGACGACCGCGCGCAGCCCCCCGAACACCGTGTAGATGCCGGTCAGCACGACGGTCGTCACGGCGCCGACCCAGAACGCGTTGTCCGGCGTGCCGAACGTATCGGGCAGCAGCGTCCGGAAAACGAGCGCGCCCGCATAGACGGTCACCGATACTTTCGTGAACACGTAGGCGACGAGCGATACGATCGAGAGGACCCAGCGGGATCGGGCGTCGAATCGCCGTTCCAGAAACTCCGGCATCGTGAAGACGCCCGAGCGGTAATAGAACGAAACGAACACCCAGGCCAGGAGAATCATGATCCACGCATGCAGCTCCCAGTGCGCCTGCGCCATGCCGTTGAGCGCGCCGCTGCCGGCGAGGCCCACGATGTGCTCCGAGCCGATGTTGGAGGCGAAGAGCGACGCCCCGACGACGATCCAGCTTACGTCGCGCCCGGCCAGGAAGAAGTCCATGGACGTATTGACCTGGCGCGCCGACCACCACACGATCCATACGAGGACGAGGAAGTAGCCGGCGATGATGTACCAGTCGATGGGCGTCATGGGCGAGGGGCGGGGTGAAGGGGATGGTGGGGATCGTGCATGCCGAGACGTGCTACTTTTCCTGCCCATAATAGGCATCCGGGCCGTGCTTCCGCCTGAAGTGCTTCTCGAGCAGCTCACGGCTGATCGGACGTGCACTCGGATTGATCCGCACCGTCATCAGGGCCATCCGGGCGACGGTTTCGAGCACGACGGCGTTCTCGACGGCCTGCTCGACGGAGGCGCCCCAGACGAACGGTCCGTGGCCGGCCACCAGTACGGCCGGGATCTCCGACGGGTCGATGTTCCGCTTCCGAAACGTCTTCTCGATGAGGACCCCCGTATTCCACTCATAATCGGTACGGATCGCGTCGGGACGCAGCGGGACGGTGACCGGCACGGCGCCGTTGAAGTAGTCGGCGTGGGTCGTGCCGAAACACGGCAGGTCGCGGCCGGCCTGCGCCCAGGCCACGGCGTGCACGGAGTGGGTGTGGACGATGCCCCCGAGGCCGCTGAAGCTGCGGTAGAGGTGGAGGTGGGTCGGCGTGTCGGACGACGGCCTGAGGGCGCCCTCGACCGTCTCCGCCGTGTCCAGGGCGACCACCACGACGTCTTCCGGGCGCATGGCGTCGTAGGCAAGGCCGCTGGCCTTGATGGCCACGACGCCGGACTGACGGTCCACGGCGCTCGCGTTGCCCCACGTCTGCTCGACGAGCCCTGCCCGTACGATGTCGACGTTCGCCTGGAAGACGGCGCGTCTCAGCGCTTCGTAGGTCATCGGCTCCGTACCTCGTCTCGAACGCGGAGCAGCTCCTTCATCAGGTCGTAGAGGTTGTCGGATGACCCTTCTTCGCCGAAGGCGTCGTGCAGCCTCCGGTACAGGGCGTACAGCCGTGCGTAGACGGCCTCGTTCTCCGGGATCGGCTCGAAGGCGGCCGCCTGTACGCCGGTCATGGCCTCGGCCGCCGCACCGAAATCATCGTGGCCGCCCCTCTGCGAGCCCGCGACCACGGCGCCGGCCATGGCGGCACCCAGGGCGGATGTCTGGCTGCTTGCGGAGAGGTGCTGCGGCCGACCCGTCACGTCGGCATAGATCTGCATGACGAGCCGGTTTTTCGCCGAGATGCCGCCGCAGTTGACGATGCGGTCGACCGCGACGCCATATTCCTCGAAGCGCTCGAGGATGAGCCGGGCTCCGAAGGCCGTCGACTCGACGAGCGACCGGTAGATCTCCGCCGGCGTGGAGTGGAGGTTGAGGCCCAGAATGAGGCCGCTCAGCCGCTGGTCGACGAGGACGGTCCGGTTGCCGTTGTGCCAGTCCAGCCCCAGCAGGCCGCTCTCACCCGGCCGGAGCGCCTCGGCCCGCCGGGTTAGCTGCTCGTGATCCATCCGGTCGGGCCGGACGACATCCACGAACCAGTTAAAGATGTCGCCGACGGCCGACTGGCCCGCCTCCAGTCCGTACTGGCCCGGCAGCACGGATTCGGGCACGATGCCGCAGAGGCCCGGCACGTCGACCAGGCCTTCTTCGAGCGGGCTCACGGTCACGTCACACGTGGAGGTCCCGATAATCTTCACGAGCGTGCCCGGCTTCACGCCCGATCCGACCGCGCCGAGATGCGCGTCGAAGGCGCCCACCGCTACGGGAATGCCGGGCTCGAGGCCGAGGCGGGCGGCCCACCCGTCCGTGAGCTTCCCTGCAGGATGCGCGACGTCGTAGGCCGCGTCCGGCAGGCTCCGGCGGACGCGCGCGAGCCGCTCGTCCAGCAATCCCAGAAATGCCTCGTCCGGATAGCCACCCCAATCCGGATGAAACATCGCCTTGTGACCGGCCGCGCAGATGCTTCGATGCAGGTGTCCCGGCCGCGCGGTCCCCGTCAGGACGGCGGGGATCCAGTCGGCCAGCTCGACCCAGCTGCGTGCCGCCTGGAACACGTCCGGGTCGACGCGCAGACAGTGCAGGATCTTCGACCAGAACCACTCGGAGCTGTACGTGCCACCGCACTTGGCGAGGTACTGCGGCCGGGCCGCGCGCGCCTTCTCCGTGATCTCGGCAGCCTCCTCGTGGGAGGTGTGGTCTTTCCAGAGCCAGGCCTGCGCGTTGAGGTTCTCGCGGAATGCCACCTGAAAGGACAGGGGCCTCCCGTCCTCGTCGACGGGCATGGGCGTCGAGCCGGTCGTGTCGACGCCGATGCCCACGACCTGCGCGGCGTCGAAATCGGCGTGGCCGTCCGCGTCGGCCAGCGCGCCGCGAACGGCGGCCTCGAGCCCTTCCAGATAATCAGGGGGATGCTGACGGGCGAGATCCGGCTCGCGAGGATCCAGCAGGATGCCGTGCTCTCCGGACGGGTAGTCGAAGACCGACGCTCCGACTTCCTCGCCGGTGCGTACGTCCACGACGAGGGCGCGGACCGAGTTCGTGCCGTAGTCGATGCCGATCGCGTACGTACTCATCACGCGTGGTGGTACACGTCCCAGCCCATGTAATTACCTAGCGCCTCCTCGACGACGGGGGCAACCTTCGCGCGCGTGGCCGCCACGTGATGCTCGAAACCATGCTCACAGATGTGCCGAAGCAGATCCTGCATGTTCTCGACGTGGAAGACGCCGTAGCCGCCGAAGGTGTGGAGCTCGTCCTCGGTGAACGTCCCCTCGCCCACGTAGGCGCGGATGCGGCCCTCGAGATCGTCGGTCGTAACGCGAGCATACGTGAAGGGGCCGGGAGCGACCCGGCCGACGATCGTGCCGTACGTGTTCTCCTTGCCGACCGAACCGGCGATGATTTCCTGGAAGTCCATCCGGTGCCCCCCCTCTCCGCTCTCGAAGAAGAACGCCTTCGGGAGGTTCGAGCAGTGAAAGACGACGCCCTTGTTCGGATCGTCGCCGTAGTTGTTGTTCCAGTCCAGCAGCGCCGCGGGCACCAGCGCGGCCTGCTGCA
>CAZXHQ010000119.1:0-9397 GCA_964640145.1 uncultured Rhodothermales bacterium
GCCTCGGCCATCTCGTCAGGCGTCGTCAGCTCCAGCCACTCCTCCTCGACGGGAAGACGCGTCTGATCCAGCAGGTGGACACTGAAGCTTTCCTCGTTCCAGCGCAGCGGCGGGATCATTCGTCGGAAGGGCTGATTACTTACGTACGGATTGTGGCTCTAACGCAAGAAGAACATGACGGCTCCCCGATACCAGGCCGACCTCGACCGTGTGACGGACCTCCTCTGCGCATGGATCAACCGCCAGGCCTCCAACGAAGAGGTGGACTGGCTGCGCGCTCGGCAGGCCGAGATCGAGCGGGGCGCTCCCGACTGGAAGTTTTTCACGGCCTTCAGCGGCGTGCCGCGCTACGTCGGCAAAGAGGATCTCGACCTCAGCGAACCCGATCTCGCCGACGCCCGCAGGCTGCGCCCGGGGTGGACGCCCAGAGGGTGGAGTCTCGACGAGGCCGCGCGCACGATCCTGCTGCTCTCCTATCCCTCCGACGACACGGAGACCTACGTCTCCACGCTCGATCAGATCTTTTCGACGGCCGACGCCCGTGAATCGGTTGCACTCTATCAGGTGCTGCCGCTCTTTCCCGATCCGGAGGCCTTCGTCGCTCGTGCGGCCGAGGGGCTGCGGAGCAACATGACATCCGTCTTTAACGCGGTAGCGCACGACAATCCGTATCCGAAAGAGTATCTCGATGAGGCCGCCTGGAATCAGATGGTGCTCAAGGCGCTCTTCGTGGGAAGTCCCCTTTACAGGATTCAGGGACTCGATGAGCGGGCCAATCCGGAGCTCGCCCGAATGCTGGTCGACTACGCCCACGAGCGTTGGGCGGCCAGCCGGCCCGTCTCTCCCGAGCTCTGGCGGCCGGTCGGCCCGTTCGCCGGCGACGACTTCCTGGAGGAACTCCGCATCGCGCTGTCCGGCGAGGACCCGGTCGAGCGGGAGGCGGCGGCGCTCGCCGTAGCCGACGCCGACACAGACGCCGCCGACCAGCTGCTCGCGAACTATCCCGAGCTCAAAGACCGCGTCGAATCCGGAGCGCTGACGTGGGACTCCTTCAGCCGGAACCGGATACCGGTCGCCGCATAGGCACTCCGGTTCGCGGTGAACCACTTTCCTTCACATCAAGCACGACGACGCTATGTCTCTGGCCGACATGATTTTTATCGATCCGCACGTGCATATGATCTCGCGCACGACGGACGATTACGAGGCGATGCGGAACGCGGGAGTGGTCGCCGTCATCGAGCCGGCTTTCTGGCTCGGCCAGCCGCGCACCACCCGAGGATCCTTCAAGGACTACTTCTCCATGATCGTCGGGTGGGAACGCTTTCGTGCCGGCCAGTTCGGCATCCGCCACTACTGCACGATCGGGCTCAACTCCAAGGAAGCCAACAACGAGCCGCTGGCCGAGGAGGTAATGGAGCTCCTTCCCCTGTACGCCGCCAAAGAGGGCGTGGCAGCGATCGGCGAGATCGGCTACGACGACATGACGCCGGCCGAGGACCGCTACTTCCGCATGCAGCTCGAGCTGGCCCGCGAGCTCGACATGCTCGTGCTCATTCATACCCCGCATCGCAACAAGAAGCAGGGTACGAGCCGGAGCATGGACGCCTGTGACGAGCTGGAGCTCGATCCCGGGCGCGTAATCGTCGATCACAACAACGAGGAGACCGTCGAGGAAGTACTCGATCGCGGGTACTGGGCGGCCTTCACCATCTATCCCCATACGAAGATGGGCAACGAGCGCATGGTGGAGATCGTGCGGCGCTACGGCACCGAACGCATCTTCATCAACAGCGCTGCCGATTGGGGCATCAGCGATCCGCTGGCCGTACCGAAGACGGCCCATCTCATGGCCGAACGCGGCATTCCCGACGAGCAGATCCGCGCCGTAACGTATCGGAATGCCCTTGCCGCGTACGGTCAGAGCGGGCAATTCTCCGAAAGCGACTGGCTCGAGCCGGCACCCATCGACCAGCGAGAGCTCTATGGGGGCAGTTCGGTGCTGCGCGGAGGTCAGGCACCGGTCGTGGAAACGGAAAGCGACGATCGCATCATTATCGAATGATCGGGGATGAGCTGAGCTGACGTGGCACTGAGACCGTACCTCGAGCTGGCCAGACCTGCCAACGTCGTCACGGCCTTTGCCGACGTCCTGGCGGGATTCGCCGCCGCCGGTGCCCTGCTCTACGATGTGGACGGAGGACTGGGGGGCGACCTCCTTTCGCTCCTTCTGGCCACGGCCGGACTCTACGGGGGAGGCGTCGTCTTCAACGACGTCTTCGATGCGAAGCTGGACGCGGCCGAGCGGCCGGAGCGGCCCATTCCCAGCGGGCGGGTCACGCGCGCGCAGGCGGCTGCGTTCGGGGCCGTCCTCCTGATCTTCGGGGTGTCCGCGGCCGGATTCGTAGGGCTCATCCCGTTCATCGTTGCCGCGCTTATAGCCGCCGGTGCGATTCTCTACGACGCCGCCGGCAAGCACCATCCCGTCCTGGGGCCCCTCAACATGGGCGCGTGCCGAGGGGGAAACCTGCTTCTGGGCGTGAGCGCCGTACCCGCCATGCTGGCCGACGTCTGGTTCATCGCCCTCATTCCGGTCGCCTATGTCGGGGCCGTCACCGCCATCAGCCGCGGGGAGGTCCATGGAGGGATGCGTTCTACGGGCGTGCTCGCGGTGTTTCTCGTGTCGGCGGTCGTCGTAGCACTCCTCGTGCTCGGCGTGCGCCTCGACTACCGCACGCTTCCGGCGATTCCCTTCCTCGCCCTCTTCGCCGTCCTCGTCTATCCACGCTTCGTGGGCGCTGCCCTCGACCCGTCGCCGGGACGCGTGCGAAAGGCCGTGAAGGCCGGCGTCCTATCGCTCATCGCGATGGATGCCACGCTGGCCGCCGGGTTCGGGGGCTGGACGGCCGGGCTGGTCGTCTTCGCTCTTCTGCCTCTCTCCGTCGGCATCGCGAAGCTGTTCGCCGTAACCTGACATCGCCTTACGTGTGCCGGCGTACCCCTGGCGTGCGTCGGTGTACCTTCTTGCGTATGTCGGCGTACATTCGTCCTGCTGGTATCACGCGCGGACGCACGCATGGACGTAAGTGGCCAGCCCGACGGCGTAGTCGATCTTTTTTCCCGCTGAACGGTATGAATGTGCCGCCGGCCGCCGACATCCACCGGCCGCCGGATCCTGACCATCCGCCGATCACCGCATCGGGGGCATCCACCAGCCGCCACGAGCGGCGTCTTGCCGACGTGCTAGCAGTCAGATTTTGATGGAAACCCTACGTCAAGCTATACAGGTATCCTTTCGGTACGAGGTCCACTTCACCGAGCACGTCTTCGCTCCCGAGAATGAGCTGCTCGGGCGCACGATCACGTCGGCGTCGGATCCGGAGCCGCATAAGGTCGTCGTCGTCGTCGACGACGGCCTCCTGCCGCATCGTCCGAGCCTGCTCGACGAGATAAACGCGTATTTCGACGACCGGCCGTCCATCGAGCGCGCTCATCCGCCTGTCGTCGTTCCGGGCGGAGAGACGGCGAAGAACGATCCCAAGCTCGTCCGCGAGCTGCAGCGTGCCTTCTACGACGCCAGGCTTTGCCGGCATTCTTTTGTGATCGCCGTCGGGGGCGGCTCGGTGATCGACCTCGCCGGGTATGCCGCGGCCACGGCCCATCGAGGCATCCGGCTGATTCGCATCCCCACCACCGTGCTGAGCCAGAACGACGCGGCCGTCGGCGTGAAGAACGGCGTCAACGCTTTCAACACGAAGAATTTCCTGGGTACGTTCGACGTGCCCTACGCCGTCATCAACGACGGCACGTTCCTCCGTACGCTGGACGACCGCGACTGGCGGGCCGGCATCTCCGAGGCGGTCAAAGTGGCGCTCTTGAAGGACGCGGCCTTCTTCGAGGACCTCGAAGACGATGCCGAGCGGCTCTCGCCGGCCGTGCGGGACCCCGAGGCGATGCGCCGCCTCGTCTATCGCTGCGCCGAGCTCCACCTAGACCACATCGCCACGTCGGGCGATCCGTTCGAGACGGGATCCTCGCGCCCGCTCGATTTCGGACACTGGTCGGCCCATCAGCTCGAGCAGCTGACCGGCTACCGACTGCGGCACGGCGAGGCCGTGGCCATCGGAATTGCGCTGGACACGACGTACTCGTACCTGGCGGAGATGATCGACCGGGAGAGATGGCATCGAACGATCCGGCTCTTTCAGGACGTCGGCTTCGACGTGTACGTGCCGGAGCTCGCCGAATACATCGATCAGCCCGATCACCCGCGCTGCATCTTCCAGGGGCTGGAATCCTTCCGCGAGCATCTGGGCGGCGAGTTGACCATCATGCTGCTGGAAGACATCGGCCGCGGGGTGGAAGTCCACGAGGTAGACCGGCAGGTATACCGGCGCGCCGTCTCCATGCTGCGCGAGCTCGAGCCGGCAGCCAAGAACGTAGCCTGACGCCCTCCATGCACATCGAACGGGACGGGACCTACCATCTCACCTATTGCACGAACATTCATCCCGGCGAGCAGCTGGATGAGGTCGAAGACAACCTGCGCTCCTATACGGTCCCGCTCAAGAACCGCCTCACGCCCGACGAGCCGATGGGCGTCGGCCTCAGGCTCTCGAACGACGCATCGGAAGAGCTCGCCGCCGGCGCGGCCCGCTTCCACCGATTCAAGGAGCTGCTCGAGGAACACGATCTCTACGTGTTCACGCTGAACGGCTTCCCGTACGGCGGCTTCCACCGCCGGCGCGTCAAAGACGACGTATACCGGCCCGACTGGCGCACCCGCGAGCGCCTCCGGTACACGGAGCGCCTTGTCGACATCCTGGATCAACTTCTCCCGGAGGAGCTCGAAGGCAGCATCTCCACCTCCCCGCTCTCCTACAAGCCGTGGTTGGAAGAGGAAGACGACCGGGAAGAAGCCTTCCAGGCGGCCACCGTTAATCTGGCGGGCGCCGCGGCCGCCCTGTTCGACCTTCGCGAGCGTACGGGCCGACTGATCCACCTGGGTATCGAGCCCGAACCGGACTGTCTTATCGAGAACACGGCCGAGACGATCTCCTTTTTCGAGGAGCGGCTCCTTCGAGGCGGTGCACAGCATCTTCGCAAGGCGCGTGGGCTCAGTGCGGCGCAGGCTGAAGACGTCCTGCGGGAGCACGTCCGTCTCTGCTACGACACGTGCCACTTCGCCGTCGAGTTCGAATCACCCGAGGAGGTGCTTTCGGCCTTTGCGCGCGCCGGCATCCGGCTGAGCAAGCTGCAGATCAGCGCGGCGCTTCATGTGCCGCTGACCCGCGGATCTCGCGCCGAGCTGACCGAGGCGCTCGAGCCGTTCGCGGAATCCACGTATCTCCACCAGGTCGTGGCGCGGTCTTCCGACGGCTCGCTGCACCGCTACCCCGACCTGTCCGCGGCCCTGCCGGAACTCGCAGCGGAGGAAGCCGACGCATGGCGCATCCACTATCACGTCCCCATCTTCGTCGAGGCCTTTCACAATCTGTACTCGACGCAGGCAGACATTCTGCCGGCCGTCGACGGCGTGCTGCGCACCGGCGCGTGCCGGCACCTCGAGATCGAGACCTACACGTGGGACGTCCTGCCGGACGACCTCAAGACCGACGTCGTCACGTCGATCGAGCGAGAGTATGAGTGGGTGCTCGCCCACCTGGAGCAGCCCGCCTGACGTTCCGGCGAGCCTCAGTCCGCTTGTTGCGGCCGGCCTCCAGTCGCCCGCGCCGACCGGGCCGAGCCGGCCCGGCCCGCCTCCGATCACCCACGCTTCAACCTTCAACCTTCAACCTTCAACCTTCAACCTTCGACTCTTAGCCGTCGATGCCCAAGCTCGCCGTACTCAACGTCGTCGGACTGACGCCCCACCTGCTCTCGCATGCGCCGTTTCTCTCGTCCTGGGCGGGCAGCAAGAAGGCCGCTGCCGTGACGCCGATCCTGCCGGCGGTCACCTGCTCCGTGCAGGCCACCTACCTCACCGGGGTGATGCCGTCGGTTCACGGAATCGTCGGAAACGGCTGGTACTTCCGAGACGAATGCGAGATCAAATTCTGGCGGCAGTCGAACCGGCTCATTCAAAAGGAAAAGGTGTGGGAGGAGGCGCGACGCCGGAATCCGGAGATCACCTGCGCAAACCTGTTCTGGTGGTTCAACATGTACGCTTCGGTCGACTACGCCGTCACGCCCCGACCCATGTATCCGGCCGACGGCCGTAAGATTCCGGACGTCTATACGCAGCCTGCAGACCTTCGCTTCGATCTTCAGGACAGATTCGGACGCTTTCCGCTCTTCGAATTCTGGGGGCCCAACACGACCATTCGATCCACTGAATGGATTGCCCGCGCTTCGCTGCACGTGGACGCTCTCTACGATCCTGCGCTCACGCTGATCTACCTGCCGCATCTCGACTACGAGCTCCAGCGCGTCGGCCCGCGAGGCCCGGGGGTGGACGATGAGGTGCGCGCCGTCGACGCCGTCTGCGAAGAGCTGATAACGCACTACGAAGGAAGAGACGCCGACGTCATCGTGCTGTCCGAGTACGGCATCACGCCGGTCCGGCGCGGCGTTTCGCTCAATCGGGCGCTGCGCCGCGAAGGCTACGTCGCGGTGCGGGAAGAGCTCGGGCGCGAGCTCCTCGATGCCGGCGCGAGCCGGGCCTTCGCCGTCGCTGATCACCAGGTCGCGCATATTTACGTCAACGATCCCGACGCGGAGGCAGAGATCCGGACCCTCGTCGAGAACGTCGACGGTGTAGAGACGGTCCTGGCGGGTCGGGAGCGTATCTTCCACGGCCTGGACCACGAGCGGGCAGGCGATCTCGTCGCCATAGCCGAGCCGGATGCCTGGTTCTCGTACTACTACTGGCTGGATGAGGACCGCGCTCCGGACTTCGCCCGCACCGTCGACATCCACCGAAAGCCGGGCTACGACCCCGTAGAGCTCTTCTTAGATCCGGAGCTGCCGTCGGCGCGCCTGAAGGCCGGCCTGCGGCTGCTGCAGAAGAAGATGGGGTTTAGATATCTGATGGACGTGATCCCGCTGGACCCGTCGCTGGTGGGCGGATCCCACGGACGGCTCCCCGACGACCCTGCCGACGGGCCGCTTCTCATCACAAGCCGCGCGGATTTGCTCGATTCCTCCCGAGTGCATGCCGCCGGCGTACGGGACCTCATCTTGACCCATCTCCACCGGTAACGGCGCGGCGGCCGGGAGCTTCGGCCGCGCTGCTACCGGAGGGCTCGTCGGAGGCCCAGACCTCCCGCAGCACGTATCGCGGGCGAGCCTTGACCTCCTCGTAGACGCGGGCGAGGTACGCCCCGACGATGCCCAGGAAAAAGAGCTGGATCCCGCCGAAAAAGAAAGCGGCAAAAATCAGGGAGGCCCAGCCCGTCTCCTGTACGCCCAACACGTACTTGTCGAAAACGACCCATACGAGCCCGAGCACCGACATCAGCGAGATGGCCATGCCGATGGCGGCCGCATACCACAGGGGCTTGTCGGAAAACGCCGTAATGCCGTCGGTGGCCAGGCGCCAGAGCTTCCTCAAGGGATACTTGGTGGTCCCGGCCGCGCGAGGGGGCCGGCTGTAGCGAACCCCGATCTGGTTGAAACCCAGCCAGGCGATCAGCCCGCGGACAAACGGCTGCCGCTCCGTGAGCTGCTTGTACGCATCGAGCACTTCACGGCTGACCAGTCGAAAGTCGCCCGTATCGAGCGGCGCCTCGATGTCGCTCATCCGATCGAAGAATCGGTAGAAGACGTACGTCGCGGCCCGTTTGAAGAGCGTCTCTCCCTCCCGCTCCTCACGAATACCGTAGACCACGTCATATCCGTCGCGCCACCGTTCAATCATCTGCTCGACCACGTCGAAGGGATCCTGCAGGTCCGCATCCATGATGATCGCCGCATCGGCGGAGGCGAATTCGAGTCCGGCCGTAATCGCGATCTGGTGGCCGAAGTTGCGCGAAAAGCGGAGCAGCGTATAGCCCGGGGTGCCGTCGGTACGGCGGCGGATGCGCTCGGCCGTCGCGTCCCGGCTTCCGTCGTCGACCAAAATGACTTCCGTGACCTCGGGATGCGCCTCCCGAAACGCTTCGATCTCATCGATCAGCAGGGGAACGACGTCTTCCTCGTTGAAGAGAGGGACGACGACGGCGATCGTCTGTCGAGATGTGTCGTGCAGCTCGTCCACGCAGGCCGCAAATAGTGACGGAAAGATGCCGAAGCCAGGATACGGCGGGATGAAGCGGACGGATCCCTACCGCTGCCATGTCGACCGCGCCAGCGTCAGGCGCGCCGAGATGCGATGCGAATAGCCGAGGTCCGAGGCAAGCCCCGCAAAATCGCCGAAGCCGTAGTCGACGGCGAGCTGTCTTAGACGGAGCCCGGCACCGATGGTCGGACTGGCGTCCCACCCCTCCCGCTCCGACCTGAGCACGTCCGTAAGTCCGGCGCGGAGCGCCACGATGTTCTTGAAGCTGTACTCCGCACCCAGGCGCGGATGATACGATACGTCGCCCGTATTCAACACGTAGGATCGCTGTCCGTCGAAGGCCAGATCGACGTCGAGACCCAGCGTCACGCTGTTGTCGCCGAAATCGAGCACGTAGGCCGACCCCAGGCGCGCCACGGGCAGCACGACCTCCACGCCGCCTGCGGGCACCTCCTGGCCGAACACGTCTCCGATACTCGAAAGCCGTTCAGGGTCCACGCTCCACGACTGCCTCATGCTGGCGGCGTCCTGAAGGTTGGCGCCGACGATGAGGGACCCGAGCCGGTACTGCGTGCCGACGTCGAAGCTGTAGCCCCACGCGCTGGCGAAGGCACCGATATGCCGCCGGATGATCTTCGCCGACATGCCGAGCGCGAAATCCGGCCGGATCGCGCGAGCATAACTTACGAAGAACGCGGCGTCGGCGGCCGAGAACGTCGAAATGTGCGCGTCAGGATTTGGCTTCGGCTGATTGCGCTCGGGATCCCACGCGTCGAGCGTGTTCTTAATGTCGTTGACGCCGCTCCGGAAAAAGGCAAGCCCGAGCGTCGAGCGCCCGTTGATGGGCCATGCCACGCTGCCGTAGTCGAACGAAACGACGCCGGCAAATCGTTCGGCGTGCATGTAGGCCACTTCGGGAAACTGCAAGCGGCTCAGCCCGGCCGGATTCCAGTACGATGAGTTGACGTCCTGAGCGGCTGCTACGTGCGCGCCGCCCATGCCGAGCGCGCGACCGCCTACGCCGCCCGCGAGAAAATCCGCCCCGTAGGTGACGATCTTCTGGCCGGAGGCCTCAGGCACGAAAAGCAGCGCGAGGAGGAGAAAGACGGCCGCATGCGGGAAGGGAGGGATAGCGACGGGGAAACGAAGCTTCATGATGGGCTGAATTCGTCACACTGC
>CAZXHQ010000120.1:0-9379 GCA_964640145.1 uncultured Rhodothermales bacterium
GCCGCCCGTCGAGATCGTCGAGCTGGACCTGCATATTAACGACGAAGCGTTTGCGGACGCGGCGGCCGACCGGCTGCTCGCTCTACTTAACCATTTCGACCAATGAACTGAGAGAACAGGGCTATGCCGTTTATTCCTTACAAAGAATGTTTGAAGCGCCTACGGAAGCAGGTTGACGAGGACAAACCGATTATCGGCGCCGGGGCCGGCACCGGCATTTCCGCGAAATTCGCGGAGCGCGGAGGGGTCGACCTCATCATCATCTACAATTCCGGACGCTATCGCATGGCCGGCCGCGGCAGTACGGCCGGCCTGATGCCGTACGGTGATGCCAATGCGATCGTGGTAGACATGGCCGGCGAAGTGCTGCCGGTGGTGCAGGACACACCCGTCTTGGCCGGCGTGTGCGGCACCGATCCGTTTCGGTTGATGCCCGTCTTTCTCAAGCAATTGAAGGAGATGGGCTTCGACGGGGTGCAGAACTTTCCCACGGTCGGCGTGATCGACGGAAACTTCCGGCGGATCCTGGAAGAGACGGGCATGAGCTTCGATCTGGAGATCGAGATGATCCGGCTGGCCCACGAGATGGAAATGCTTACGTGTCCGTACGCCTTCGACGAGGATCAGGCGGTTGCCATGACGGAGGCCGGCGCCGACATCATCGTGACCCACATGAACACGACCGTGAAAGGATCGATCGGCGTGAGCCCCGATACCGCGCCCACGCTGGAGGAGGCCGCGAAACGGGTGCAGCGCATGCACGACGCGGCGAAGGCCGTCAACCCCGACGTGCTCGTGCTCTGCCACGGCGGCCCGATTGCGGAGCCCGAGGACGCGCAGTATATCTTCGACCACACGGAGGGCATCGTCGGCTTCTTCGGCGCTTCCAGCGTCGAGCGGCTCGCCACCGAACCCGCCATCGAAGCCCAGGCGCGGCGCTTCAAGGACCTTCTCATTAAGGGATCCGCTGTAAAGTAATGTCCTCGTCCGAGGCTCGAAACGAACCGTCCAACGGCCGGCTCGACATCGAGGATGCGGCGGCACTGGTTGCGTATCTCCGGTCGACAGGTCGGATAAAGCCCGACGAGCACCCCACGTGCCGTCCCCTGTGGGGTGGCGTCTCCAACCGAACCGTGCTCGTGATGCGGGAACGGGGAGACTCGTGGGTGCTGAAGCAGTCGCTTGCCCGACTCCGGGTGCCGGTCGAATGGTACTCGGACCGTCATCGCGCCCACCAGGAGGCGCTCGGCATGGAGTGGCTGGCCAGGCACCTCCCGCCAGGGTCGGTTCCGACGTTGGTGTTCGAGGACCCCGAGCATCATCTGATCGCGATGGAAGCCGTGCCGCCGCCCAATCCTACGTGGAAGCAGCTCTTGCTGAAAGGCGATCTCGTGGAGGATCACGTGGTTCAGTTCGGCGAAATGCTGGCTCTGATTCATCGCAAGAGCGGACGGTTGCATCCATCTCTACCCTCCCAGTTCAACGATCGCAGCCACTTCGAATCACTGCGTCTGGAACCATTTTATCGTTACACCGGGACGATGACGCCGAAGGCGGCCGCGTTCCTGGACGATCTCGTGAAGAGTGCGCTGCGGCACCGATGGACGCTCGTGCATGGAGACTACAGTCCAAAAAACGTCCTGATACACGACGGGCGTCTTATTTTACTGGATCACGAAATCATCCATTTCGGCGATCCCGCCTTCGACATAGGCTTCTCTATGACGCACCTTTTATGCAAAGGTCATCATCTCGAAGCGATGCGGGACCGGTTCGCAGCGGCGGCCGTGCAGTACTGGAACACATATCGAGCTCAGGTCGAGGATGAGCCGTGGTTCGAAGGCCTGGAGCCGCGGGCCGTCCGGCACACCCTGGGGTGCCTCGCCGCGCGTGCCGCCGGCCGCTCAAAACTCGAGTATCTGGATGAGGCGGCACGAGCTGGACAGATCGAACTGACCTGCACGCTCATGGCCGAGGCGCCCTCGGGACTGACGCAGCTGATAGATCGTTTCCTGCGAGAGATCTGACATGTCGGACGTCGAACACATCGGAGGCCTGGAAATCCTCGACAGCCGCGGCCGTCCCACGCTCAAGGCCGTCTGCACGCTCGCCGGCGGCGCCGCAGGGTCGGCGTCGGTTCCCTCCGGGGCATCCACCGGTCGCGCGGAGGCCGTAGAGCTGCGCGACGGCGATCCGCGGCGTTTCGGCGGATACGGCTGCCGCAAAGCGGTGAAGCAGGTTCGTGAGGTCTTGCATCCTGCGCTGGCCGGACGACGCTTCGGCGATCAGGTGGAGCTCGACGAAGCACTGATCGACCTGGATGGGACGTCCGACAAGTCCAATCTAGGTGCCAATGCCATGCTGGCCGTTTCTATCGCATTTTCACGGGCGCAGGCAGCAGAGCGAGGGTCGGCTCTCTTCCGTCATTTACGCACGATCCTCGGAAAGGAGCTCGCCTCGCACTCGCTGCCGCGCCCGTTCATCAATCTGTTCAGCGGCGGCAAGCACGCCGGTCAGCAGGTTCCCCTTCAGGACGTGCTTCTCGTGCCGGCGACCGCGACGACGATGGCCGATGCGCTGGAGATCACCTACAGCGTATATCAGGCTGCCGCCCGGCTCGCGTCGGAACGGTACGGGATGCGCCTGCTGAGGGCCGACGAGGGCGGTCTTGCGCCGCCTTTTCGGTCGGCGACCGACATGCTGCAGATGACCGTCGATGCCGTACATGAGGCCGGTCTCGTACCCGGGGAAGACGTGATGCTCGCGCTGGACGTCGCGGCGAGCCATTTTTTTCGAGAAGGACGATATTACCTGGGGGATGACCCGGTCGACGGTGAGGCCATGATCGCCCAGATTGCGGAATGGGTCGACCATTTTCCGATCGTGAGCGTGGAAGATGGGCTCGCAGAGGACGATTGGGATCACTGGGCCGGGCTTACGGCTTCTATGGGTATGGCTATCGACATAGTCGGAGACGACCTGCTCTGCACCAATCCCGATCGAATTCGAAGAGCCGTCAGATCCGAGAGCGCCACCGCTCTCCTCCTGAAGGTTAACCAGATCGGCACGCTCACCGAGGCCGCTGCGGCCTGCGCGCTCGCGCGGGACGCCGGCTGGTCGGTGACCATAAGCGCCCGAAGCGGCGAAACCGAAGACGACTGGCTCGCCGACCTCGCCGTCGGCTGGGATGCCGACCATATCAAGGTCGGTTCGATCACGCAGTCGGAGCGGCTGGCCAAGTACAATCGCCTCCTCGAAATTGAGGCCTGCGAGGGGCTGCGCTTGCGGCCCTTGAACCACTCGACAATAGCCTGATCAGAATGATGCATACCTTCTCCGCCGCTCAGCTTGGGAACCGGTCGCCGCGCGCGGCCTTCATGGGGGCGCTGGTCGTATTTCTGTTTGCCGGCGCGGCGACATCGAGCACCGACTTCAGGGATGTGGCCGACGACTCGGACCGGCTGAACGTTCTTTTTCTGGGAGACGGAGGCCTTCATGAGCCCGCCGTGCGCTTGCGCGACGTGGCGCGTCCGATGCTTGATCGCGGCATCGAGCTGTTCTATACGGAGGATCTGTCCGGCATCACGCTCGATGAGCTCCGCCGCTACGACGCCCTGATGCTCTATGCCAACTACGAGGGGGATATTCCGCCGCAGTTCGAAGAGGCCCTCTTGAGCTACGTGGCCGAAGGGGGAGGTTTCGTGCCGGTTCATTCGGCGTCCGCCAACTTCCCCACGTCCGAACGCTACGTCCGCCTCCTCGGCGGGCAGTTCGAGAGCCACGGCACGGGCGTCTTTCGGACGCGCATCGCGGAGCCCGAGCACGACCTCATGCAGGGCTTCGACGGGTTCGAGAGCTGGGACGAGACCTACGTCCACCGGAACCACAATCCCGAGAACCGCACCGTCCTGAGCTACCGCGAGGACGAGCCCTGGACGTGGGTACGTACGCACGGGGACGGACGCGTCTTCTACACGGCGTGGGGTCACGACGAACGCACCTGGCGCCATGCGGGCTTCCACGACCTGCTCGAACGCGGCATCCGATGGGCCGCGGGGCAGGACGTACGGCAGGCGCTGGCGGCGAGGCCGATCTCGAATCCGTTCACCTACGACGTGCTCGACGTCCCCTACCCACCCCCTCACGAGGCGCGGCTCGCATACGAGGAAAACGTCGGTCCGATGGATCGGCAATCCAATTATCCGCGCTACTACAAGATGCAGAAGCCGCTCTCCGGCGAGCAGGCCATCGAGCGCATGATCGTGCCGGCCGGCTTTCGAGTGGAGCTCTTCGCCGAGGAGCCGCAAATCGTGAACCCGATCGCCATGACGTGGGATGAGCGCGGCCGGCTGTGGGTGGCGGAATCGATCGAATACCCGTACCCCGGAGAATTCTGGCCGGATGGCGGCGGCAAGGATCGCATCGTCATTCTCGAGGACACCGACGACGACGGGCGAGCCGACGAGGTGACCGAATTCGCCTCCGGTCTGAATATTCCCACGGCACTGACGTTCGCCGCAGGCGGCGTCATCGTGCAGCAGGCGCCGCAGACGCTGTTCCTGAAGGACACCGACGGCGACGACAGGGCGGACGTTCGAGAGGTGCTCTTCGAAGGATGGAGCCAGCGCGACACGCACGCCGGTCCGAGCAACATCTATTACGGCCTGGACAACTGGATCTGGGGCGTGCTGGGATATTCGGGATTCGACGGCGTCGTGGGCGGCGAGCCGCACGAATTCGGGATGGGCGTCTACCGATTCAAGAAAGACGGCTCGGAGCTGGAATTCCTGAGGCGCACGAACAACAACACCTGGGGCCTCGGCTTCAATGAGGAGGGCGACGCTTTCGCATCGACCGCCAACGGCAACCCCAGCACGTACGTGCCTTTCGCCCAGCGGCATTACGAGCTCGTCGACGGCCTCGACGATTCGATCACGGAGAGCCTGGCCGCCTCGGCGCGGATGATTCCGCTGACCAATCTTTTCCGCCAGGTGGATTGGGTCGGAGCCTATACCGCCGGTGCGGGTCACGGCCTCTACACGGCGCGGACGTATCCCGAAGAATACTGGAACCGGATCGCCTTCGTGACGGAATCGACCGGCGGGCTCATCGGCGAGTTTATTCTCGAGGATGAGGGATCGAGCTACGAGGCCCCGCATCCGCGCAACCTCGTCGCCAGCGACGACGAGTGGTTCTCACCGGTGGCGGCCGACGTCGGTCCCGACGGCCACGTATGGTTTGCCGACTGGTACAACTACATCAACCAGCACAACGCGGAGAGCGACCGGCAGGAGCCCACGCCGGGCAATGCATACGCGAATCCGCTTCGCGATCGTCAGCACGGGCGAATCTACCGGATCGTCTACGAGGACGCACCGGCCGAGCAAATGTCGTTGAGCGGTGCGTCGCCGGAGGACCTCGTGGAAACGCTGGCCCACGACAACCTGCTCTGGCGCAAACACGCTCAGCGGCTTTTGGTAGAGCGCGGGCGGACGGACGTCGTCCCGGCGCTGCTCGCGCTTGCCGGAGACCGGAGCGTCGATGCGGTCGGCCTGAACGCCGGCGTGATTCACGCCTTGTGGACGCTGCACGGGTTGGCTCAGCTGGACGGCGGGAACGAGGATGCGACGGCCGTAGCCGTCGCTTCGCTGGAGCATCCTTCTCCGGGCGTGCGTCGCAATGCCGTGAAGGTGCTTCCGAAGGATCGGGGCGCGACCGACGCCATCGTCGATGCCGGTCTTCTGGAGGACGACCATCCGCGGGTGCGCCGCGAGGCGCTGATCGCCCTGGCCGACGCACCGCCTTCGGAAGCTGCCGGCCGGGCGATATACGCGATGCTCGGTGCTTCCGAAAACACCGACGATCGGTGGATCCGCGAGGCCGCTACGCTGGCCGCTTCGGCGCACCGCGAGGGATTCCTCGCCGCCGCCGAGGAGGCCGGCCACTCCAGGGAACTGCTGGCGGAGCTCGTGGCCGATCAGGAGGTCGTCGGGCTCTCCTTCGAGGAACAGACGGACGACTGGACGGCGCCGGCCTGGCGAGGAGAGGTCGATCTGACGTACGATCCGAACGGGGGTCGCGACGGAACCGGGGCCCTGCGCGTGCAGGACGACGCCGTGGCCCGGTGGAGCGGACCAGCGATTCCGATCAAGGAGCGAACCCAGTATCTGATCAGCGGCTGGATCCGTACCGACGACCTGGCGGACGAGTCGGATCGCGGCGGCGCATCGATCTATCTCGACGGGTTGCAGGACCGCGTCGACACACCGTTGCTGAGCGGTACGAACGACTGGGCGTACGTCGAGGCACAGACATCCAGCTCGGAAGACGCGGAAGCCACGCTCAACGTATCGGTCAGAGGCTCCGGCACGGCCTGGTTCGACGATCTCGTCGTGAAGGAGGTGGGCAGGGACCCGAAGACCACGCGGCCGGGCATCGTGGAGCTCATCAAAGGGCAGGAAGCGGGCATCGCGGCCGACGGTGACGGAGCTCCCGCGACGGGAGACGGCGTCGACCGCATCCTCGAGCTGAAGACGGTGCCGGACAGGATGAGTTTCGACCGCGACACGCTCCGCGCCGTGGCCGGCGAGACCGTGCGTCTCGTCTTCCGGAATCCGGACCACATGGAACACAATGCGCTAATCATCAAACCGGGCACGCTCCAGGAGGTCGGCGAGATGGCCGATGCAATGATCGCCTCGCCTACCGGCAGAGAGAACGATTTCGTACCGAACACGTCGGCGGTGGTGGCCAGCACGCCGATCGTCGAGGCCTACGAAACATTCGAGCTCACCTTTACGCTGCCCGACGAACCGGGGGAGTATATGTTCGTCTGCACCATTCCCGGACACTGGCGGGTGATGCAGGGCGTGTTCGTCGTGGAGCCGTCCGCATGACGCTCAGGTAGCGCCCCACCACCGGGCTCACCGCTCCTGCGCTTCCCGCAACAAGCCTCGATACACCGCGCGTGCCTCGTCGAGCTGGCCGAAGACGTGCGCCTTCTCCGCCTCGGAGCGCCAGCCGGGGAACTCCTCGGCCATCTGCTGGAACTTGTCGATCCAGCGGAGCGCGTATTGGGCCGAGGCGGCGTCGCGCACGGGCGCCCCGTCGACCGTGATCCATACGGGATTCGTGAAGGCGATCGCGTAATCGGAGTCGAGCGGATACCGCTCGGACGGATCGCCCTCGACGCGCAGCTGGAGCCATCCGCTGCGGTCGACGGGCAGCACCGCCTCGACGGTCGCCGATCGGCGGCCGGGATCCAGCTCGACGGTCTCGATGAGTTCGCCGTTGAAGATAATCGAGACCGTCTGGAGCGGCGTAATCGACCGGACGCTTCCCGAGGCCTGGACCGCGCCGTCCTCCACGGCGACGTCGCCGCCCGGCATCGCACCGTCGACCGTGAACTCGAGCAGCGGCCCCGTGGTCACGAACGAGCGGCCTTCCCGGAGACCGTCGAACCAGGCCTCCATGTCGAGGCCGGCATCGCCCGTGTAGACGTACGTCCGCACCGAGCCGATCAGCTTACTTTTATGGAGGTCGCTGATGGAGTCCTCGCCGCCGACGGCCGCCACGCGCCGTCCGTTGTTCAGCACGGCGTACCAGGGATGGAAGCTCGCACGGTTCGCCGACGCCCACTCGACGGCGTCGGTCGTGCCGAGCGCGGCGTCGACGATGAAGCCTTTGCCCGGTCCCAGATCGCCCTCGAGCGGGTCGTCGGCTCCGCCCCAGGCGTGGACGTACCCGACCGTGGCGCCCTGGGCCTTCGCCTTGCGGAGCATGTCCGTATTGCTGGGATAGAGGCTCTCGATGGCCGTACCCAGGTAGCCGGTCGTATACGGCGAGATCAGATGCTCACGTAGACCGAGCATGAAGACGTGGCCGTAGAAATGCGGCCGGTACTCCTGCCCGACGACGAGCAGCATGTCGTCCGTGGAGAGCGGATGCGGACCCCCGCCGGGAACGAAGTATTGATGGTCGAGGACGCGGTTGTCCTTATTGGCGATCTGCTCGTTGACGACGTCCTGGTCTTCGGCCGCCGACATCATCATGAGATTCTCCAGCGAATTGTGGAGGTTGCCGCCGTAGTTCATATGGACGTGCGTGGAGCCGCTGTACCATCCGTCCATCCGGGTAAACCTCTCGAGCTGGAGGCTGATCCGCGTCGTATCGCCCGCCTCAATCTCGACGTCCGCATGGGCCGGTTCGTACTCGAAACCCTTTACCGCGTCCAGCGAAAGCGGCCCGGCCGGGACGTCCACTCGGAAACGTCCCGCATGATGGAAGACGTGGTCGCCGCCCTCGCCGCCGACCCGGGCATACGCATCCGCCGGCGCATAGACCTTTCCGTCCGACGCGCGCAGGTGGATGCGGGAGGGCGTGCGCTCGCCGTTCTCGCTTAGAAGCGTCTCGACGACGAGGTGCCCCATTGGGCGCATCCAGTGCCGCCTGGTGATCGGTATTTTTCGCAGCCGTCCCCCGTAGGTCTCGAGGAGGGCAAGCTGCGGCAGGCCGCCCTCGTTCGTGATGAAGGCGATCGTTTCGCCGTCGGGCGACCAGCGGGGGTGGAAGGCATCGTGGGTGAAGAACGTGAGCTTGTAAGGCTGCCCGCCCGCCGTCGGCTGTACGTAGAGGTTCGTGTACTGATCGCCGCGGTGGGAGGCGTAGACGAAGCGCTTCCCGTCGATGGAGACGTCGGGCCGCGTGCGGTAGAGCGTCTGCTCGACGAGCACCGCCCGCGCGTCGTTCATGCCGTTCGCTGTGGCCGGCACGCGGTACACGTTTCCGGAGCCCAGGGGTACGTCGCGGTTCGAGAGGAGGAGGAGCTCCGACGATGAAACCCATGCCGGGGAGGTGTGCATGTCCCACGGACCGAAATAAAGCCGGTCGCGGCCGAAGTCGTTGTCACGCGTGACGGCAATCTCATCTCCCGACCAGCTCCCATCGGCGATGGGGCGGATATATACGTTGAAGTATCCGTTCGGTCGGGTGCTCACGTACGCCAGGCGAGAGCCGTCCGGCGAGAAGATCGGATCGGTATAGATGAAGTCGTCGTCCGTGAGTGCGTGCGTCCGGCCCGATTCGAGGTCGAGGATGTTCAGCTGGATGGTGGAGCCGTCGTCTGCCGTATATACGATCCACCGGCCGTCGGGCGACCAGGACGGGGAGGAGTGATACGCCGGTCCGTGCGTGAGTTCGAACGCCTCTCCGCTTTCGGGATCGACCCGCCAGATGCTTCCGCTCATCGCCACGGCGATCGAGGCGCCGTCCGGAGACCAGCTGGGCCACCACGGCGAGGAGCTCGGCGCAGGCGGGAAGTAGAAGTTGTGCATGTAGTTTCCGCCGTGACGCGCCGACGGGTAGTCCTGCGCAGACGCGG
>CAZXHQ010000121.1:0-3197 GCA_964640145.1 uncultured Rhodothermales bacterium
CCCCATCGTCTACGTCCGCGGCTATGCGATGACCGAGGGCGAGGTCGAGGACACGGTGGCCACGCCGTACATGGGCTTCAACCTCGGGTCGACGAAAATCCGGCAGAGCTGGACCGGGTCGGTGGGCAAGCACATCTTCGAGTCGCCCCTGGTGCGCCTCGTCAAGGACCACGGATACTACGACGTCTATCAGCGCGGCGAGGTGATCCCTATCCAGGAAGACGTCCCTACCCGCAGCATCTGGATCTACCGGTACTACGACGAAGTCTCCGAAGACCTTGGCACGGGCGATCGGCCCGAGATCGAGCATTATGCGGAGGGGCTGTATGGATTTATCGAGCGGATTCGCGACCACATTTGCGGAAGACAGCCGCAGGACGGGCCCGCCGACGACGACGTCCGGCAGAAGCGGGACGAGTTCCGCGTCCACCTGGTTGCCCATTCGATGGGCGGGCTCGTCGCACGATGTTACCTGCAGAACGTCTGCCGGAAAAACGGCATGCGGCCGCCGGTCGACCGCGTCTTCACGTATGCCACGCCCCACGGTGGCATCGACGTACGGGGGTTCGGCAACGTGCCCTCGTTCCTCCGCATCAACAACGTGGAGAATTTCAACCGCCGGCGGATGCGCGACTATCTCGACCTCAGCGACGGCGACGTGTCCGTATCGTCGCTCGACGGGACGTTCGACGAACGGCGATTTTTCTGCCTGGTCGGGACGAACCACCGCGACTATCACGCGGCGATGACGGCCTCTCGCCGCCTGGTAGGGCCGATGAGCGACGGGCTCGTGCGGATCGAGAATGCGAGCGTAGACGGGGCGCCGCGGGCGTTCGTGCACCGGTCGCACTCGGGCCACTACGGCATCGTCAACTCGGAGGAGGGCTACCAGAACCTCGAGCGATTCCTGTTCGGCGATGTACGTGTGGACGGCCTCCTGGAGGTCGACGAGGTCAGCCTGCCCGAAAAGGTGCAGGCGCTCCACGACGAGGGGCGGGAAGTGCGCGCTTCCTACCACGTAGAGGTGATTACGGCGGTGCGCGGCAGCCGTACGGCGCTGCATCACCGAACGGCCGCCAATGAATCGGCCGTCTTCTGCGAGTACGACAAATACGTGAAGGGCGGCCGGCCCAAGCATCTCTTCAGCGCGTTCTTGATGAGCAAGGAACGGGTCAATAAAAAGCGGCCGAGCCTGGGCTTCAGCGTCGACCTGCGCGTGCTCGTTCCCGAGTATGAGGTGAATGGATTCTGGTTCAACGACGATCACTACGACGGCGGGTACCTCTTTCGCGACAAGATCAATCTGGAGGTCACCTTCGTCGAGGGCGAAGCGCCGCGCCTGGACTACGGCTTCGACAAGGAGACGCCCAACCGGACCGCATACCAGGCGGAGGTCGCCGAAGCCGACGACGGCTACACGTACCGCATCCAGGTCAAACAGGATACCCGGCCCGGCCTCCGCGGCACGCTCGTCCTGAAAGCGTCCCGGTGGTCGGAGTCATAAGCTCGCCGAGAAGGTGTTTGATGCCGACCCAAATTCGATGTAACATGCGACCCCACCTACCATCCGATGCCGGTGCAGCCGGCCGCCCGCTCATCAAAGGCTCCTCCGCATGATCCGGCGCAGTATAGTCACGGCCGCAGTTGTATTGATGATGCCGTGGCTGCTTCAGTCCGCTGTCGCGCAGGACACGACCTTCTGGAAGATATACGGGGGCGTCGGCTACATGCACGTGGACGGCCGGTCCGAGAGCCAGACGGAGAGCCAGGCCGGATTGCCCGTCGTCGAAACGACCGACATCGAGGACGGGAGGATGTTTATCCTGCGACTCGAACGCCGATTCACGCAGAGTCTGGGCCTGAGCGTAGGCGGACTGGGCTGGTCGGATCACGTCTTCGTCTTGCACCAGAGCTTTCCCGAGGGCACCGAATTTGAATCACGCGACTCGTTCACGCTCAGAGCCCTTTCGCTCGGCGTGGTGGCCCATTTCTTCGAAGATCAGATCGCTCATCTTGCGCTCGAGCTGTTCCTCATGTACGCCTGGTATGACGAACTGACGTTGGCCGGCGCAGGTCCTCCGCTCGATGACCCTGAGCCGCGCGTCATCCGTCCGGACTCTCGGCCGGGCATAGGCCTGTTTGCAGGGTTGGAAATCCCGCTGGGCTCGCCGCGGTTTACGCTGCGTCCATGGGCAGGCGTGGCGGTCGCGCAGTTCACCGATACGTTCTTTCTGGACAGCCGGCTGGAGGGTTTGACCGGCAGCATCAACGTGCGACTGACGCCCGTGATGGGCGGCGCCTCGCTCGGCGTACGCTTCTGACGGATCCGACCATGCGGGAGCCGCGCCGTGCCACAAACCAACGTAGCAGATGAAAGGGGCCTGGCTGGACCGCACCCGATACCCGTTCGATGCTCGCTTCCTCGAGCTGCCGGAAGGTCGGATGCATTATGTGGACGAAGGGGACGGCCCGCCCATAGTGATGGTCCACGGCAACCCGACCTGGTCGTTCCTCTATCGCCGCCTCATTCGCCACCTGCGAGGCCGTCACCGCTGCGTCGCGCCGGATCACCTGGGGTTCGGGTTGTCGGACAAGCCGGCGAGCTGGAGCTACCATCCGCGCGAGCATGCGGCCAACCTGGCCGTTCTCATCGATTCACTCGGTCTTAACGGCATGACGCTCGTCGTGCACGACTGGGGCGGGCCCATCGGACTCAGCTACGCGCTGGATCACCCGCCGCGCGTCGAACGCATCGTGATCATGAACACGTGGATGTGGTCGGTTCGGAGCGATCCGTACTACGTCGCATTCCGGATGCTGGTCGGCGGCCCGCTCGGCCGCTTGCTCACGCGAAAATACAACTTCTTCGCGCGCGTCGTGCCCAGGAGGGTGTACGGCGACCCCTCGCGGCTGACCGACGAGATCCACCGTCACTACACGGCTCCGCTGGCCTCGCCCGCCGAACGTAAGGGATGTGCCGAGTTTCCCCGGCAGATCACGGCGGCTTCCGACTGGCTCGAGAGTCTGTGGAGGCGCCGGGCGGCGCTCCAGGACATTCCTAAGCTGATCGTGTGGGGGATGAAAGACATCGGCTTTCGTCGGAAAGAACTGGCGCGCTGGCGCGCGGCGTTTCCGACTGCCCAGGTTATCGAGCTGCACGACGTGGGGCATTACGTCCAGGAAGAAGCGCCGGACCG
>CAZXHQ010000121.1:3297-9310 GCA_964640145.1 uncultured Rhodothermales bacterium
AGGTTATCGAGCTGCACGACGTGGGGCATTACGTCCAGGAAGAAGCGCCGGACCGGCTGGCGCAGGCGGTAGACCGGTTTCTCGGCGAGGGCGCGGCGGGATGATCGCGCCCTGCGCGGCATGCCGGCGCAGGTTCCGGCATGAGCCCACGGGCCGCCTCGGCCGCGCCGTCCCGATTCCCGGAAATTAAACGCCTGACGCCCTACATTAACGAGGCCCGACGACGTCGCGCTACAACACATTAACGACGCCCGACATTAACGACGCCCTAAATCAGCGTACACGACATCGCCGTCAGGCCGCGCTGCTCGCACCGAGACGGCGGGTTTCGACCCGTGCCGATGGGCGAGAACACGGTGATTGGTGCGCCGCAGAAGCGTGGTGCGTCGTAGATACGTAGATCGAAACGATCCAGGAGACGCCATGAACAGCCATCATCCCCGCGCCGGAGCCGTTGCGATCGCCTTCGTCTGCAGCCTGCTCATGACGGTGCCGTGCGTCGACGCTCAGCCGGCTCCGAGCGGGCTCGACCGCGTGTTGACGATGACGGGACCTGAGCGAAGCAGCCAGGATCTCCAGATCGACCGGGGCAGCACGGGCCTCTGGCAGCAGCTGCAGAAGCTCGGGACGACGGCCAGCGTGATGCACATCCTGGCGCACCCGGATGACGAGCACGGCGGCGTCTTGACCTACCTGAGCAGGGGGCAGGGTGCGCGCGTGGCGCAGCTTACGCTGAACCGGGGAGAAGGGGGTGCCAATGCCATCGGGTCGGAGCTTTTCGACGCGCTCGGCATGGTGCGAACCGAAGAGCTCCTTCGGTCGGGAGCCTATTACGGCCTCGACGATCTCTATTTTACGAATCTCATCGACTACGGATATTCCAAGACCCTCGACGAGTCGCTGCAGAACTGGGGACGGGAGCACGTCCTGGGCGAGGTCGTGCGGGCCATTCGAATCAACCGGCCTTTCGTGATCCTGTCGCGATTTCACGGCTCCGAGCGCGACGGCCACGGTAATCACGAGGCCGCCGGGGTCATCGCGCAGGAGGCCTTTCGGGTGGCCGGCGATCCCTCCCGGTTTCCGGAGCAGATAAGTGAAGAGGGGTTGGAGCCGTGGCAGCCGCTGAAGCTCTACCGCGGCGGCATTCGGGATGGCGAACCGTGGACGGTCCGCATCGACGCCGGCCAGTACGGCCCCTGGCTCGGGGACTCCTACCGCAACGTCGCCTCGCGCGGGCTGGCCTATCAGCGCTCGCAGACGAGCGGGACCTTCCGGCAGAGTACCGGTCCGTACGTGCGCCTTTACGAACGGCTGGATGCGACCGCGGAGACGCCTCGGAAAGAGACCGGGCTTTTCGACGGGATCGACACGAGCGTTCCGGGCCTCTTTGCCCTGCTCGAAGAGCCGGCGCCGGAGCGGGCCCTGGCGCTGCTGAACGAGGTGCAGGAGCACGTCGATGACGCCGCGGGTGCGTTCAACGTGAAGCAACCGGCCGCCGTCGTGCCGTCACTGGCGCAGGGCCTCGAGAAGATCCGGGAAGCGATTGCACTGCTCGGCGAGCCGTCGGAGGCCCTCTTTCACCTGCGCGTCAAGGAAGCCCAGTTTATGGAGGCGATCAACACGGCGCTGGGGATCCGCCTGCAGGCCGTCAGCGTGCCCTCAGGAGCGACCGGTTCCGACAGCCCGTGGGCGCCCTCTCCGACGATGGGCGTGGCCGTGCCGGGGCAGACCTTTCGCGTGGAGACCGTGCTGCTGAATCCCAGTCCGCAGCCCATCCGCGTGGAAACGGTTCGACTCGACGCGAGCCCGCAGTGGCGCGGAGCGTCACCCGGTGAAGCCTCTCGAGAGACGATACGCAGTGAGAACGTGGGCCGCGGAGCGCTCCAGGCCAACGACTTCGTGGAAGCGGGCTTCGACGTGACGGTCCCCCGCGAGGCCGGCGTATCCGACCGCTACTACTACCGCGAATCGATTCGTGACAGCCGGTACACGGTGCGGGAGCCGGAATACCGGCACCTGCCGCATCGCCCGCCCCTGCTCCTGGCGACCGCCGACTACGCCGTCGAGGACGTTCCGGTCGAAGTGACTACGGTGGTGCAGCGCCGCGAGGCCAACTTCCCGTACGGGTACGAAATGCGGGAGCTGAAGATCGCACCGGCCGTGGCGGTGAACGTCCAGCCCCCGATGCGCGTGGTCTCCTCACAGGCCGGCCGGAACGCCTTCGATCTCCAGGTGGAGCTCGTCAACAACAGGGAAGGACCGGTCGATGGAACCCTGACCCTCGACACCCCGCCGGGCTGGACCGTCGAGCCGCCACAGCAGCCTTTTTCGTTCTCGCAGGCCGGGCAGCGGCTCTCCTACACGATGGAAGTGACTATCTCGGAGCTCCGGGACGAGGATTATACGGTCCGGGCCGTGGCAACGGTGGACGGCGAGGAATTCAGCCAGGGCTACGACGTCATCTCCCACCTCGACAACGACACGCAGTACCTCTTTCGACCCGCCGTCACGCAGGTGCGCGGGATCGACGTCGAGATGGCGTCGGGCATGCAGGTTGGCTACGTAATGGGCGTGGGAGACGAGGTCCCGTCGGGCATCGAACAGCTCGGCGCGGAGGTGCGGCTCCTGGCGAGGGAGGATCTGGCGACGGGCGATCTCTCCCGCTTCGACGCCATCGTCGTGGGCACGCGGGCGTATGCCGTGCGACAGGACCTCTGGACCTACAATCAGCGTCTGCTCGACTACGCGCGCGAGGGCGGCAACCTGGTCGTGCTCTATCAGACGCCGGAGTACGTGCCGAACGAGGTCGCGCCTCATCCGGGCGTGATGCCGCGCTCCCCCGAGGAGGTCTCCGAAGAGGATGCGCCGGTGCGGATTCTGGCCCCCGATCATCCCGTCTTCAACGAGCCGAACGAGATCACGCAAGCCGACTTCGACGATTGGATCGAGCAGCGTGGATCGAAGTTCTACTCGGAATGGGACGACGCCTACACGGCGATGATCGAGACGCAGGACACGGGCCAGGAGCCGCAGCAGGGTGCCTGGCTGACGGCGGAGTACGGGGACGGCTTCTACACGTATTTCGCCCTCGCCGTTCACCGCCAGCTGCCATATGGGGTGCCGGGTGCCTACCGCATCTTCGCCAACGTGCTGTCGCTGGGTCGGTAGGAGATCGCCACCAGCTCGGCGGATCCCGGCCGGTTCAGAAGGTGGTAGTAGAGCACGTCGTACGAATCGGCCGGCAGGTGCTCAGCCCACGTGAGCACGGCGTCTCGTTCCAGCCGGCCGCCGGGGTGGCCGCTGTAGAGGACGGTCGTGACCACGCCACCGGGAGCCAGCAGCTCGAGCGCGGCCTCGAGGGCGCGCAGCGTCGTTTCCGGCCGGGTGACGATGGTCTTGTCGCCGCCGGGAAGGTATCCCAGATTGAAGCAGACGGCAGAGACAGGCATGCCGGTCGGAAGTCCTCGTTTCGCGAGTGCGTCCGGGACGGCCTCGGCCATCGTCTCGTGGCCGGACGCGAGCAGCGAAACGCGGTCGTCGACGCCGGCCTCCGCCAGGCGCCGCCGCGTCGCCTCCAGCGCCTGCTCCTGCACGTCGAAGGCCGCCACGAAACCATCGGGTCCGACGCACCTGGCGAGGTGCAGCGTATCGTGCCCGTTGCCCGCGGTGGCGTCGACCGCCGCGTCGCCCGGAGACACGGCGGCGGCGAGCAGGCGATGGGCCGTATCCAGCACCTCGTCGAAGGCTCGCTGCGATGCTCCGGTCCTGCGCTTCACCGGGCAAAATAGGGTCTGATCATTTCTTTCTTCCCTCGTATGCCATTGTACAGGCGCCGCATCCACCCTAGGTTCCGGTCCGCACGCCTTCCTCGTCGGGGCCGCTCAACGCAGATCCGGTGCGGCTCAGGGTGCAGCCGGAGGTGGGCCGGCGGGTCGGCTGGGTGGGGACCGTCCGTCCGTGTTCTTCTGCGCACGGCAGGCCGAACGGCAGGGGGCATGCACCGCTGCAGACGGCGGCCGATCCCCGAAGGCAGGGGCCCGAGACCGTACGGCCGCAGCGGCTCGAAGAGGCGCGAAAGCGAGGCACGGGTCGTTCCATATTGCGTTTGGGCGCCGCAATGGCGAACATCAGGGCGCACCCGTCGTCCCTGGATGCGCCCGACCGTCCCGCTAATCCGTTCCCGTCCGCTCCGGCCGCAGGGTCGAGCGCTTCGCCATGCCCACGCTGCCCGTCCTGAAGGAGAACCCCTACGATCTCACCGCGGAGAAGGTGCGAGAGCCGCCCGTGGCGTTTAGGGATCGGCTCCGCTTTCTCGGACCGGGCTTCATCCTCTCGGCCTCCATCGTGGGATCGGGCGAGCTCATCGCGACGACGCGGCTGGGCGCCGAAGCCGGGTTCGTCACCTTCTGGGTCATCATCGTGAGCTGTCTCGTCAAGGTGGCCGTTCAGGTCGAGTTCGGCAAGCAGGCGATCTACTCGGGAGAAAGCACGATGGAAGGGCTCAACGGCCTGCCCGGTCCACGTTTCGGGCAGGCGAACTGGACGATCTGGACGTGGCTCGGCCTGATGGTCTTCAAGATGATGCAGGTCGGCGGCGTGATCGGCGGCACGGCCCTCGTCCTGACCATCGTCTTTCCCGGCATTCCCGTATCGGTATGGTGCTTCGTGACGGCCGTGGCTGTCTCGCTTATCATCTATCAGGGAAAGTACGCCCCGATCGAAAAGCTCTCCCTCGTACTGATCGGCCTCTTCACGCTGCTGACGATCTTCTCCGTCGCCGCCGTGCAGCTGACGCCGTTCGCCTTCAGCGGCGCGGAGATTCTGAGCGGACTCCGCTTCGACCTCCCGCCGGAAGTCGTGTTCGTCGCCATCGGCGCCTTCGGCATAACGGGCGTCGGCGGGGACGAGATCATGGCCTACAACTACTGGCTGATCGAAAAGGGATACGCGGCCTACACGGGCCCCTACGAGGCGACCGAAGCGTGGCGATCGCGCGCGCAGGGGTGGATTCGCGTCATGTACATGGACGCCGTCGCCGCCATGATCGTCTACACGGTCATGACGGCCGCCTTCTACGTCCTGGGCGCGACCATCCTGCACCGCCAGGGGATCCTCCCGGAAGGGATGCAGCTGGTGGAGACGCTCTCGCAGCTCTACACGCGGAGCCTGGGTGACTGGGCGGGCACGCTCTTCCTGGTCGGAGCCTTTACCGTCCTTTTTTCGACGCTCTTCGGGGCGCTCGCAATCTGGACGCGTCTGTTCTCCGATGCCTTCGGACAGATCGGATGGCTCGACTTCAAGGATTTCGAGCAGCGCCGCATAGCGATCGCCTGGCTGGCGTGGACGATACCGGTGATCTGGGCCGTGATGTTTCTGGTGATCCAGCTTCCGGCCATCATGGTCGCCGTCGGCGGCGTCGCGACGACCGTGATCCTTCTCATCGTGGTCTTTGCCGTAATCCACTTCCGGTATCGCAGGCTCCCCGACGAGCTGCGATCGGGAGGCCTCTACGACACGGTCCTGTGGATCAGCATCGTGTCGATCGTGCTCGTGGCCGCCTACGGCCTCTATCGGATTTTCTGACGCGTGTACTCGACCAGCGATCCGCCCGAGATCTCATCGCCGGCTCCCCGCTCCACGACGAAGCCGCGCCAGGTGCTGCACGTGCGCCGAGCTGGCTCCGGTCGCGCACCCGGGAGCCGCTGCATGCGGCTGAGCCGGCTCCTCCGGTCGCTCTTGTGCACCGGCCGTCCGTACCTTTACGCATTCGTCGACTCGAACCCCTTCCCACTCAAATTCAACGCATCGCATCCCCATGCCTTCACGCCTGCTCTGGGTCTGGACTGCATTGACGATGACGGCGTGTCTCGGCGCGGCGGCATTCGCTGACACGTCCGAAGCGGACTCCGCGCCGGACCGCCCCAACATCCTCTGGATCATTGCCGAGGACATGGGACCTGAATTCGGCGCTTATGGCACGCCGGAGGTGCGGACGCCCGTCGTGGACCGCCTG
>CAZXHQ010000122.1:0-4609 GCA_964640145.1 uncultured Rhodothermales bacterium
TAGCAGGAAGCCTCGATACGTTGATGGCAGAGCAGTCGGAGCCTCCCGAGATGGAACGTCTACGGAGCGCTGAGGACGAGTCGACCGACGATGCCGACTCCGACCAGGCCGTGCTGCGGGGCATCTCCTCGCTGGAGCGACTGCGGGACCGCGTCGAAACCGCCGCGCACGAGATGAAGCGGCTCCGCGAAGAGAACGCGAACCTGTCGGAGCGGATCAAGGAGCTCGAGAGGCGCCCGGCGGTCGATCCGAAGGGCACGTTCCTCTCGCTCGAGCAGGATCCGGAACAGCTTAAGCGCAAGATCAACACCTTCATCGAGGCCATCGACAGTTACCTCGAACGCGAGCGCCGCGGCTCCTAGCCGCCTCCCATCATTTCCGCCAGCGACCGATGTCTTCGCCGTCTCATTCCATCCGCGTTCGGATTCTCAACCGCGATTTCTCGCTCCGCGTCAGCGAACAGGACGAGCGGCTCACGCGCGAGCTGGCCCGGTACGTGGATGAGAAAATGCAGGACTTCCTGCGAAAGCATCCCGATCAGCCGGAGATCACCGCATCGATCATCGCGGCGATGGCCATCGCTGAGGAGCTTTTCACCGAGCGAGAGGAGCGCCAACGGCTCGAGACGCTCCTGGAGAAGGAGCTGAGAACGCTCGCCGATCGGCTCGACGATGCGGCGCCGGTCGAGCCCACACCGACCGACGCGGCGCTGTCCTGAAGGCCGAATTCTTGAGCGGGAAGTCGAACGGTCTTAAACAGAGCTTCAAGGAACAGGTCCTCCGGAACCCTATTTAACTGACGTCCTTGCTCGGAGACGAGCGAGACCGCGAGGCCGTATGCGGATGCATAAAAGAACCTGACAACTACGTTAAAGGGAGCCGGTCTTCGTGTTTGGACGGCAGGCCCAGCCTCGCCAGGCGAGGTCCTCTCTTCGGAGGGGCAGGGACGATCGGAAGAGTGCGAGTGGCTCCCACATTGGAAAAAAGAGGTTCTTATATCCACCGCTCGGAATCGCGTATTCAAGGAAACGCCCCGGTGTCGACTACGGTTTGATAGACCTGTACGCACCGGGGCGTTCTTTTTGGTTATGGAGATAATCCCATGATTACGGTCGGACTGGCAGTCGCCGTCGCCGTGGTCGCGCTTGGCGTGGGTATCGCCGTCGATAGATTTCTTCTCGCTCGCGCCGGCGGGTCTCGCCTGAGCAATGCGAAGCAGGAAGCGGACCGCATTCTCGAGCAGGCTCGACGGGAGGCCGACGCTCTTCAGCACGAGCAGCTCGAGAAAGCGGAGCAGGAGCTTGCGCGCTCGCAGGAGGCCGCCGCGAACATGCAGGAGGAGACCAAGCGCACCCTTCGACGGACCCGGCAGAAGCTGGAAAAGCACCGCGACAAGCTGAATCGCCGCACGCAGCGCGTCAACGAGCGCGAAGAGCTGCTGCACAAGGCGACCGAAGCCATCGAAGCGCTGCGAAAGGAGGCCGAGCAGCACCGGCGCGACGCCGAGATGCTGCGCGCGAACGCCTCCGGCCTGCTCGACGAAGCCCAGGCCCGCAAAGCGGAACACGACCGCGTCGAAGGCGAGCTGGATGATCGCCGGCAGGCCCTCGAGGAGAGGCAGCAGGAGCTCGACCGTATGATCGACGAGCAGATCCGCAAGCTCGAGCAGGTCTCCGGGATGACCGAGCGCGAGGCGCGCGACGTCCTCCTCGATCAGTTTCTGGAGGAGGTCAAGCTCGAGTCGGCCTCGCAGGCCAAAGAGATCCGCGACGAGGCCAGGCTGAAAGCCAACCGGGAGGCGCGGAAGATCGTTCTTACGGCCATCCAGCGTACCGCCGCCAGCCATGCGATCGAGAATACGGTCTCGGTCGTCAACATCCAGTCCGACGAGATGAAGGGACGCATCATCGGGCGCGAAGGCCGCAACATCCGGGCGTTCGAGGCGGAGACGGGGATCGAGGTCATCGTCGACGACACCCCGGAAGCCGTCATTCTATCGGGCTTCGACCCCGTTCGGCGCGAGATCGCCCGGCTGGCGCTCATCAAGCTCGTTCAGGACGGCCGCATCCACCCCGCCCGCATCGAAGAGATCGTCGAGAAGGTCCGCGAGGAGATCGAGGAGGAGATCGTCGAGACCGGCGAGCGCACCATCATCGACCTGAATCTGCACGGGCTCCATGCAGAGCTCGTCCGCCTGGTGGGCCGCATGCGGTACCGGTCCAGCTACGGACAGAACCTGCTGGGCCATTCCATCGAAACGGCCCACATCGCCTCCCTCATCGCGGCGGAGCTGCATCTGGACGCCGCCAAGGCACGGCGGGCCGGCCTGCTGCACGACATCGGAAAGGTCGTAGAGGACGACATCGAAAACCCGCACGCGATCGTCGGCATGGAGCTCTGCCGGAAGTACCGGGAGGATGCGGACGTCTGCAACGCCGTCGGCGCGCATCACGACGAGGTCGAGATGACATCCTTCATCGCGCCGATCGTGCAGGCGGCCGATGCCATTTCAGGGGCACGCCCGGGGGCCCGGCGCGAGGCCCTGGAGGCGTACATCAAGCGCCTCGAGAAGCTCGAACACCTGGCCGCTTCGTTCGACGGCGTCGAGCGGGTCTATGCCATTCAGGCGGGCCGCGAGATCCGAGTGCTGGTGAACCACGACCTCGTCTCCGACGCACATGCCGAACAGCTCGCCGCCGACATCTCGTCGAAGATCCAGCACGACATGCAGTACCCCGGACAGATCAAGGTGACGGTGATTCGAGAGGTGCGCTCCGTCTCCTACGCGAAGTAGCCTCGCCGCAAACGGCGTCGACGGCGCTCACACGTCGGAGTCTTCGCCGGTCTGCGCGTTGACGCGCCGCAGAAGATCCACCAGCAATCGTTCGGCGCCGTCGCGTTCGAGGACGTGTTCGTTGCCTCCCTCCAGAATGTGATAGACGCCGACCTTGTCGACGAAATAACGCTCGATCAATTGTTGGTCGAGCGACCATGTCAACAGCTGATCGACAGAATATCCAGACATCTCAGAGAGCCCTCGTTCACGTGGTATCATGGCGTGTACGAACGGGCTGCAGGTTAGATCACGAAACGGCCGTCGCCGGCAAGTTATTACATGCCCGACACATCCGGATGCAGGCCTCCACGACGGCGAGGCGGAATCTCGCGACAGCCGTTTGCGGCGACAGGCCCGATCCCGGCGCGCGCGACCGGGGCCAAGACGAAGTGAATTTGCGGGCCGTCGCGGGGGCGCCGACGGAACCCCACGTTACCTGCTCGTTTCAAGCCAAGTGGGTTCGAGTGCCGTACTCTCATGCTGAACGATAACCGCTGAAACCGCCTATGCTGGGCGTCATCGGATACCTGCTCATTCTTCTCGCCTTCGTGGCCTGCGGCCTGGCGGCCATCGCCTATTTCCAGGGTGCCCGCACGGAGGAGCCGGAATGGGCCCGCGTCGGACGAATCGCGTGGAGCGTGGCCGTGGCCGGCATCCTCGGCGCGTCGGCCATCCTCATGTATCTGCTGGTGACGCATCAGTTTCAGTATGCGTACGTCTATCAGCAGACGTCCTCGGCACTGCCGACGCATTTTTTGGTTTCGTCGTTTTGGGCCGGGCAGGAGGGCTCCTTCCTGTTGTGGATTCTGATGATGGGCGTCATCGGCGCCGTCCTGATGCGGACGTCGCGCGAGTGGGAGGCACCCGTCATGACCCTCATCGCCGTCTCGCAGCTCTTCCTCATCTCCATGGTGGTCGGCCTCAAGCTGGGGCCGCTCCAGATCGGGATCTCACCCTTTCAGACGCTGGCCGAAAAGTTTCCCGAGGCTCCGATGCTCCAGATTCCCGGGTTCGTGCCGGCGGACGGATCGGGACTCAACGATCTGCTCCAGAACTACTGGATGGTCATCCATCCCCCGACCCTCTTCCTGGGCTTTACGATGATGGCGGCCCCGTTCGCATTCGCGGTGGCCGGACTCTGGAAGCGGCGGTATACGCAGTGGGTGCGCCCGGCGCTACCCTGGGCCCTCGCGGCCACGGCCGTGCTCGGCGTCGGCATCGCGATGGGCGGATACTGGGCGTACGAGACGCTCTCCTTCGGCGGGTACTGGGCCTGGGATCCCGTCGAAAACTCCTCGCTGGTGCCGTGGATCATCGGCATCGTGGGCGTCCACTCGATGATCATTCAGAAGAAAAGCGGCCGCGGGCACAAATCGGCTCTCTTTTTCAGCGTCCTCGGCTACATGCTGGTGATCTATTCGACCTTCCTGACGCGCAGCGGAATTCTGGGCGACGTGTCGGTCCACTCGTTCGTGGATCTGGGCATGTTCAACCAGCTTCTCCTGTGGATTCTGGTCGTCGGCTTGATCGGATTCGGCCTGTTCGCCGCGCGGTACCGTGATCTGCCCGTTCCCGACCGGGAGCCCCATCTCCTCTCGAGGGAGTTCATGACGTTCTGCGGCGCGATGCTGCTGGCAGCCACGGCGCTGGTGATCACGGTCGGGACCAGCTCCCCGATCCTGGGCAAGCTTTTTCGTGAGGCGCCGTCTACCGTGCCGATCGAGTTCTACAGCAAGTGGACGCTGCCGCTGGCCATCTTTTTCGTCTTCCTGGC
>CAZXHQ010000122.1:4709-9304 GCA_964640145.1 uncultured Rhodothermales bacterium
TCGAGTTCTACAGCAAGTGGACGCTGCCGCTGGCCATCTTTTTCGTCTTCCTGGCCGGGCTGGGGCAGCTGTTCTGGTGGAATCGGATGAGCATCGACAACGTCAACCGCGTGCTCGTGAAGCCCATCGCGCTGTCGGTTGCCAGCACGCTCGCCGTGCTGGTGTTCACGCCCTTCGTGGAAGAAACCATTCGGGCCACCATGCAGTCCGGCCCGCAGACGGCCGCCATCCAGGCAGGCCTGCTCGGCGGGTTCGAAGAGTTCTGGGCGATGTACGGTCCGGGCCTGCTCATACTGCTGCTGGTCTTCATGGCCTTCTTCGCTCTCTACGGCAACGGAACGGTGCTCTGGCGCGTGGGACGAGGAAACCCGCGCATGGCCGGGGGTGCACTGGCGCACGTGGGCTTCGCCGTTATGATCCTGGGCATCATCGCCTCGAGCGGCTTCAGCCGGCCGGTGGCGCAGGGAGGCGGCGTTCAGATCGGCGAGAGCCGCGACAACTTCGTGATCTCCCGGGGCGAGACGCGGTCGGTCAGCGGTTACCAGGTGACGTATACCGGGCAGGAGCGCACCCGCCGAAACCGCCCCGTCTACGTGCTTGACTTCATCGATCCGAAAGGTCGGTCGTTCACGGTCAAGCCCGTCGTGTACAAGAGCAATAAGGATCAGTGGATTCAGCACCCGGATCACGTGATCTATCCCGAGAAGGACGTCTTCGTGGCCGTCTCGCCGAGTCCGATGTTCGAGACGACGACGCCGGAAGAGGATGCGGAGGAAGTCAGCGGCGAGCTGACGATGTCGCGCGGAGATTCGATCGTGGTCGGCAGCGGCGAATTTGCCATCGAGTTCGTCAACTACCAAACCGACGTCGATCCCGAGCTGGTGCCCGACTCGACGGAGATCGCCGTCGCCGCCGTGCTGGACGTCACGAACCTCGGCACGGGCGAGACGCGCCGCCTCACCCCGGTATACCTCATCATGCAGGACCGGTCGCAGCAGTACATCCAGAACCGCGTGGCCGACTGGAATATGACAGTGACGTTTACCGGCATGAACGTCGACAGCGGGTCGATCAACCTGTTCCTGGAAGGCGTCCAAGCGACGCCCGACGACTGGCTCGTCGTACAGGCCTACGAGAAGCCGTTCATCAACTTCATGTGGCTCGGCTTTCTTCTCTTGACCGCCGGCTTCGGACTGGCCGCCTACCGCCGGTTCTCCGATTCTCATTTCTTCGCGCAGCGCGCGTAAGTACAGGCCCGGCGGGTTCTCCGTCGACGAGGGGCCGTAGAGCGCCCCTTCCGGTACACGACTGAAAAGTGTCTTTCAGTACTGCGGCCCTTAAAAACGGCGCCGGGCTGCCGATACTGAGTGCACGGAAATCGATCACACTATTCAGTGTACCCCATGGAAGTCTCTACGAACGTCAGCAGGAGCCTCTCCGGCATGAGTACCTATCTCATCGAGGTACTCCGCACCGAGGTCGGTCGTCACGACGAGCTCGATGTGCTCACGTCGATGATGAATGCCGCCGGAAACGATACCCGGATGCGCATTCTGTATCTGCTCTGGCGGCGGCGAGAGGTACGCGTCAACGACCTGGCCGACATTCTCGAGGTCACGACGCCGGCGATCTCGCAGCAGCTCAAGAAGCTACGCTCCCATCATCTCGTGGATACGCGGCGCGACGCTCAGACGGTCTATTACCGGCTCAATTCCGAGACGCCGTTCGTGAACGAGCTCGTCGAATTCTTTCAGGATCTGCCTCGACCCGCAGCTCCGATGCGGAGAGCGGTGTAGGTCGAAGACCGATCGTTTTTGGTACAGACGTTCGCCCCATCCCCGAACCGATCATGATGTCCGTCACCCCTCCCGGCGCAAGCGCCTCCGGACCGCCGAACGACGACGCGGCGGTCGGCGGCCCTGCAAGCGGGTCCTACGTCGCTGAGAATCGGTTCCGACAGATCTTTGAAGCCGCTCCGTTTGCGCTCTGCTACGCAGACCGGCGCGGCGCTTTCCGCGCGTGCAATCAAGCATTCCGCAACCTGTTCGGGCTGTCGGAAGAGGAGTGCCGCGGGCTCACGTTCCGCGACATAACCTACCCGGACGACGTGGCGGAGAGCGAACGGCTCGTCGGTGATCTCCGGACCCGCGGGGCTGCCTCCGTGCTGCTCGAGGCGCGTTTTCGCGACGGATCGGGCGGTACGTTCTGGGCCCAGACGTCCGTCTACCTCCTCCACGACGAGGCCGACGAGCCCGTCGGAACGGTGGCGATGCTGACCGACGTCACCGAACGGAAACGACGCGACGCGGAGCGCGCCCGACACGCGGAAGAGGTCGAAGCAGCCAGGTCGGTCGCCGAGAGCCGGGTCGAGCGCCTGGTCCGGATCGCACGGGACCTGGAAGCGGCACGCTCCTGCGCGGAGGAGGCCACGAAGCAGAAGAGCGAGTTCCTGGCCGTCATGAGCCACGAGATCCGCACGCCCATGAACGGCGTGATCGGGATGACCGATCTCCTCCTCCAGACGGAGCTCCTGGGAGACCAGCGCGAGCTCGTCGAGACGATCCGTACGAGCGGGGAAAGCTTGCTCGGCGTCATCAACGGCATCCTGGATTTCAGCAAGATCGAGGCCGGCCGAATCGAACTCGAGGAGAAGCCGTTTGAGATTTGCAGGTGCATCGAGGCCGCCATGAGCCTCGTCATCCCCCAGGCCGCAACGAAGGGCCTCAGTGTCGCCTACCTCATAGACGATGGCGTGCCGGACATGGTGACGGGGGACATTCTGCGGCTCCGCCAGATTCTCGTGAACGTGCTCAGCAACGCCATCAAGTTCACGGAGGAGGGCGAGGTCGTGCTCGCCGTCGGGCTCGAGGAGACCGAGCACGGAGAGCGGATCCGCTTCTCCGTCCGCGACACGGGAATCGGCATCGCCGAGGACGTCATGAGCAAACTCTTCAAGACGTTCAGCCAGATCGATGCTTCCACCTCGCGAAAGTACGGCGGAACGGGCCTCGGCCTGGCCATCAGCAAACGCCTCACCGAGATGCTCGGCGGCGAGATGTGGGCCGAAAGCACCGTCGGCGAAGGATCCACCTTCCACTTTACGATCCGCTTCGAAAACCCGAAGTCCGTGGTGAAGGCTTCGCTGCCGGACGTGAGCGGCCGCCGCGTGCTGGTCGTCGATCGTCACGAAGCCACCCGAGAGATGCTTCGCCGGCAGCTCGCACCCTACGACGTCGACGTGACGACCGCCGCGTCGGGTACCGAGGCACTGGCGATGATCAAGGAACGCAGCTTCGACCTCGCCTTCGTCGAAGCGGGCCTGCCGACGCTCGACGGACCGACCCTGGCGCGCATCATCGCGCAGGTACCCGGCATGCAGAACCTGAAGGTGGTATTTCTGCACCGGCTCGGTCAGCACGTCCTCGTACAGGGCGTTCAGGCGGCCGGGATGATGGCCAAGCCCGTCAAGAACGCGACGCTTCACGACGTCATTGCACGCACGCTGGACGACACCACGGAAACGAACCCTTCAATGCCGGCATCCGCGGATGCCCGATCGACTATGGATGAAGTGCCAGGTCTTCGCGTCCTTCTCGCAGAGGACAACCCGGTTAACCAGAAAGTAGCCGTCCGCATGCTCAGCAAGCTGGGATACGAGGCGGTTGTCGCCAATAACGGCGTGGAAGCGCTCGAAAGACTCGAGACGACCTCCTTCGACGTCGTGCTGATGGACATCATGATGCCGGAGATGGACGGCATCGAAGCGACGCGTCGGATTATCGAAGGCTTCCCCGAGGACCGGCGCCCGCGCATCATCGCGCTCACCGCGAATGCGATGCGCGGCGACCGGGAACGGTGCCTCGATGCCGGGATGGACGACTATCTGGCGAAGCCGCTCCGCGTCGACCAGCTCAAGGAGGCCCTCAAAGGCTGCATACCGGCCGGCGCCTCGTCCGCGACGTCGCAGCCGCCGTCCGATTCCCCGGACGAGGCGGAACCGGTCCGCTCCGCCGGCGACGGCCTCGGCGGAGACGGCGCAAACGTCGGCGTGGCTGCATCCCTTCCCTCCATCAATCTGAACATCCTCCGGGAGCTCGAGGACATGATGGGAGACGAGGACCCGAACTTCCTCGCCAGCATCGTCCTGGCGTATCTAGACGACGCCGACGACCTGATGGCCTCGATCCGTTCGGCCGTATCGTCGAAGCACGGACCCGCGCTGCAGCGGGCCGCGCATACCCTCAAGTCGAGCTCGGCCATGTTCGGAGCGGCCGCAATGGCTGCCACGTGCAACGAGCTGGAACTGATCGCAGCCGACGGTAGGATGGACGAAGCGCCGGTACACCTGAAACTGCTCGAACGGCAGTACCTATCGGCCACGAGGGAACTCAAGACGCAGGTCAGCCCGGCTTAGAGAGAGGCCGATCACCGTGCTACGGCTTACGTCTCGACGATGGCCTCGGTCGCGACGTCCCGGCCGCGCTCCGTAAGCTCGAGCCGGCCGTCCTCGCGACGGATGAAGCCGTCCTGCTGCGCCTTCTTCACGACGCGCCGCGCGAAGTCGCGCTGCCAGTTGAGGTGCTCTTCGAGATGGT
>CAZXHQ010000123.1:0-9301 GCA_964640145.1 uncultured Rhodothermales bacterium
GTGCATCGTTTCCGCTCGTCCGGAAACGCGTTTCCGTTCCGGAAAAGCGCCAGCCCCAAACGGCCGCCCGCACGTCGACCCATGTCTCTGCTGCGTCCCGAGGGCTGTGCGCCGGACGGGTGCAAGTGGTATTCCTGCGGGAGGTGGTTCCTATGGCCGTGCCGTCCACGGCGATGATCGCTGCGACGGTGGCCGTGTCCGTCTTCTTGTGACGTCCGCGGCCATGCGGCCTGCGGCCGCCCGCGATCTTGCGACCGGCAAGCGTGCGAGCGGCCCTCGCCTTTCAGCTTGCGATCCGAGCTTGCGGCCGCCTGCGACCCTGCCACCCACGACCATTCGGCCCGCGAACCCGGGAAGCCGGGCGCGCGTAGCGTAACGGGCATACCGCCATGTCTTCTTCGTCCCTTACGTTTCCAGACTCCGGTGCCGTCTCACCGCTTCATCCTCATCGTTGCCGCGATTGTTGCGGGCTGCCATTCCGACCCGTTGCTGGAGCTTCTACCCCCAGAGCGCACCGGCATCACATTTCGCAACGAGATCGTCGAGCGAGAGGGACTCAACGTCCTCGTCTACGAATATCTCTACAACGGCGGAGGCGTGGCCACCGGCGACGTGAACGGGGACGGGCTCCCGGATCTCTATTTCACGGCTAATATGGGTCCGAATGCCCTCTACGTCAATCAGGGCGACCTGCGCTTTCGAGAGGCGACGGATGAGGCCGGCGTGGCAGGCGGGCCCGGATGGACGACCGGCGTCGTGATGGCGGACGTGAACGGCGACGGACACCTGGATCTGTATGTCTGCAAGTCGGGCCGCGTCAGCGAGCCCCTGCGAACGAACGAGCTCTACATCAATGAGGGCGACGGCACGTTTACGGAGCGCGCCGCAGAGTTCGGTCTCGACGACGCCTCGTACTCGACGCACGCGGTGTTCTTCGATTACGACCTGGACGGCGATCTGGATCTCTTCCTGGTGAACCATCCGGTCGAGCGCTTCAGCCGGTTCGACGCCGAGCTCATGAAGCTGGCGCGGGACCCGCTCGCCGGCGATAAGCTCTACCGCAACGACGGCGGCCGCTTTATGGACGTGACCGTCGAGGCGGGCATCTACGGCAGTCCGATCGGATTCGGGCTCAGCGCCGTCGCCGGAGACCTCAACGGCGACGGGTATCCGGACCTGTTCGTGGCAAACGACTACGTCGAAGACGACTATCTCTACATCAACAACCGCGACGGCACCTTCTCCGAAGAGATTCGCGAGCGGACGGACGTGACGTCGTATTCGTCGATGGGAACGGACGTCGCCGACGTGAACAACGACGGGCGGCTCGACATCATTACGCTCGACATGATGCCGGAGGAACCCGTTCGCCGTAAGCTGCTGCAGGGACCGCTTGCGTACGAGCAGTACACGGGCCTGCTGGAAGAAGGCTACCACCGCCAGCATATGCGCAACATGCTCCAGCTCAATGACGGATTTGGCGCCTTCAGCGAGATCGGTCGCCTCGCGGGCGTCGCAGAAACGGACTGGAGTTGGGCGCCCCTGTTGGCGGATTTCGATAACGACGGATTCAAAGATCTCTTCGTCACGAATGGATATCTCCGTGACTATACGGATCTGGATTTCCTGGTCTTCGAGCTGGGCGCGGCTCTTCGACAGGCTCGGGCGTCCGACCGGACCCTCGACGCCGACTCGCTGACGCGGAAGATGCCCCAGACGCCCATTCCTAATTATGTCTACCAGAACGCCGATGGGCTCGCCTTTGCGGATAGAAGCCGTGATTGGGGCGTCGATCAGCCCGGCTTTTCGAACGGAGCGGCATACGTGGACCTCGACCAGGACGGCGATCTCGATCTGGTCGTAAACAACATCAACCGCGAGGCCTTCGTCTATCGCAATACGGCCGACGGATATCCGTCGCGACGGTACCTGGCCGTACAGCTCGACGGTCCGCCCGGTAATCGCTACGCCATCGGGGCGCGCGTCGAGGTGCGGGCAAACGACCGCCTCTTCGTGCAGGAGGTGCAGCCGAGCCGCGGCTACCTCTCCTCCGTCGCGCCCTCCGTGCATTTCGGTCTGGGCTCGCTGGAGTCCGTCGAGCTCCACGTCACGTGGCCGGGGGGACGCCGAACGATCCTGCCGGACGTGGAGACGAACCGGACCGTCACCGTGTCGATCGAAGACGCTTCGGCTTCGCAGCCGCCCCTCGCCTCCGGCTCCGCGCAGGACCGTACGGCACCATCCGAGGAGTCCGGCCGCTTCTTCGTAGCCGTGCCCGACCGGCTGGGGCTCGATTTTGTGCATGCCGAGGACGCCTTCGCGGATTTCGAGCGCGAGCCGCTGATGCCCCACGATCTCTCGCGGCTCGGTCCGGCTACGGCCGTCGGAGACGTGAACGGCGACGGACTCGAGGACGTGTTCTTCGGGGGCGCGCGCGAGCAGGCGGCCGTGTTGTATCTGCAACAGGTGGACGGCAGCTTCCGTCGTGCCGTCGTGGCGGCTTTCGACGAAGACGCCGCATACGAGGACGTCGCGGCCGTCCTGTTCGACGCTGACGGCGACGGGGATCGGGACCTGTATGTCGGCAGCGGTGGATCGTGGGAGACCGACGACAGGTCCGTCTATCAGGATCGGCTTTACCTGAACATGGGATTCGGACGCTTCGAGCGTGCCGACGCCCTGCCGGACATGCCGACCAGCACCGGGGCAGTTGCCGACCACGATGTCGACGGGGACGGCGATATCGATCTGTTCGTCGCCGGCCGCGTCTCGCCAGGAAGCTATCCGGAGGCGCCGCGCAGCTATCTCCTGGTCAATGAGGGCGGCCGCTTTCGTGACGCGACGCCGGAGGCGCTGATGCGCCCCGGCATGGTTGCGACGGCCCTATGGGCTGATCTGGATCCCCGGCATGAAGGCGCCGAGCTTGCCGTCTCCGGCGAGTGGATGCCCATCCGCCTCTTTCGGATCGACGCGGACCGCAGGGCCGAAGAGCTCACCGCGAGTCTGGACGGGTCGTCGGGCTGGTGGAACGCGCTCCACGCAGCCGATCTCGACGGGGACGGGCAGCTCGATCTGATCGCCGGCAACACCGGATTGAATCACACGCTGAATCCCGACAAAAACTCCCCGGCGACGATTTTCGCGGGCGATTTCGCCTACGACGGGACGATGGCTCCGATTCTTACGTACGGGGCAGGCGGGGAGCGGTACCCGGTCGTCTGGCGCGACGAGCTCCTCGACCGGATTCCCCGCCTCCGGCGCGAGTTTCCGGATTACACGTCGTACGCCCATGCCACGATCGACGATATCCTGACGCCCGAGCAGATGCGGAATGCTCTCCGGCTCGACGCCACCGAGTTCGCGACCTCGGTCTTTCACAACGGCGGCGACGGCTCCTTTCGACCCGTGCCGCTTCCTCGAGAAGCGCAGGTCGCCCCGGTAAACGACGTTCTCACGCTGGACGTGGATCGGGACGGGCTGCTCGACGTTATCTTAGCAGGGAACAACTACGGCGCGCGAGCTGCATGGGGCCCGCAGGCCGCCGGCCGCGGCCTGCTCCTGCTCAATCGCGGCGACATGGAGTTCGATGCCGCGTCGTCCCGGCAGAGCGGACTCTACCTGCGCGGCGAGATACGCGGTCTCAAGCTGATCCAGACGCGGATCGGCACGCTCCTCGTCGCCGCTCGAAACGACGGTCCGCTCGAGACGTTCGGGCTCAACTTCGGGGCATCGCCGGATGCCGTAGCCGGGATGAGCGAGTCGGTGCGGTAGGGTCGAAGGATCCGCCCGGGCCGGCGGACAGGAAGTAGGGCCGTGCCGACCATAAAGGATCCGGCCGGGCCGGCGGCGTGACGCCGCGACGGGTCCGCAGCGAAGACGAAAATCCGCGGCGGGTCCTCACCGAAGACGAAAGGCCGCGACGGGTCCGCAGCGAAGACGAGAGACCGCGGCGGGACCGCGTTGCCTTACATCGCCTAACCGGGAGTGCGTGACATGCTCGACAGCAGACACGTTCGGCTATTGAGAAGGACGCTGAGCTGGATCAGTGTGGCGGGGCTCCTCGCGGCGGCCTCCGCGTGGGGTGCGGGCGCGCAGCATCGTTCCGATGCGAGCCGCGCCGCCCGCTCTGGTACGGACGATGTCCGTGGCTTGGCCCTGGAGTCGGACAGCCTCATCCGCGAGGTGTTTGCGGCTCGCGATACGGCCCGCTACGAGGAGGTGGCCGAAGCGTATCTGTCGATGCTCGCCACCGGCTCGGCGAGCCCCGAGAACCGCGCCGTCCGCCTGCTTCATCTCAGACACGTGCTCCGCGTCATGCCCGCGGCGGATCGGCCCTCGCCTGTAGAAACGGACGACGGGCTGCTGGCAGCCGGGCCGGCCGTTGCGGCGTGGTGGCGACGTCAGGATCCCTTTCCCGCCACACGTCAGAACGAGCGGCTGGAGGAGCACCTCACCCGGATGGTCGACGCGTTCGCGGCCTTTCCGTCCGATGACGACCTCGGGATAGATGCTCGCGGCGAGCTCTACGTCCGCCTGGGCCCGCCCACCGATCGGCTCACGATCTCGCTCCCGCCCTCAGTGCGCGCCTTCGATCTCTGGTCCGATATTCCGCTGCCGAGGCTGGCCGATAATGAGCTGTGGGTTTACGACCACATTTCCGACGAGGCGCACTACTTCTTCCTGCGCAATTCGCGGCGGAGCGGGTACCGCCTGGCCCCGCCGCACGAGCTGATTCCCTCCCAGCTTCGCTCCGGGTTCGCCGCGCGCAGCGAGCGGGGACGCGAGAAGGCGGAGATGCTGCTCCACGTGGCGGAGGAGATCTACGCGCAGCTCGCGCTGGCCCACCCGTTCTATGGAGCGACGTTCGACGACATTGCGCACTACCGGGGTCGACCGTCGACGGGGTCTGACCTCCCGTCCGATGTCGCCCAGTCAATCCTGGCCGATGCCTCCTCCCGCGAAATGGAAGCAGCCGGGCGAAGGGCTGACGTGGTTCCGGAGTCCTTCTCTAATACGCGCGGCCTGACTGACGATCTACCCGTGGAGGTTCGGCCCGTCCGCTTTCTGGAGGAGGATGGGTCGACGCGTACCGAGATGTACTGGATGATAGATCTGGCGGAGATCCATCCCGAAAGGCGTCTCGTGAACGCGCTAGAGGACGAGGGATTCGCGTCGTCGGATCGGTACGTGCTCGTGGTTTCGGCAGCCAGAATGGAACCCGACTACCGCGTCCGCGACATTGGAAGGCGCTTCTACCTCGTCGAGGCGGATGCGCGTGGACGCGCGCCGCGGACGTTCGTGCTCGAAGGCGATACCTCACTCTTTCACGTCGGTGCGCAGTGGGATCTCTACTGGGCGAAGGAAGAGGACGACGGTCTGTCGCCCTACGGTCCGGCTCTGCGCACCGGCACGGTGCGGCTGGATTCGCTGGAGGCTCTCTCGAGCAGGCGGTTCGAGATGAGCGACGTGAAGCCCCTCGAAGGCGACACGCCGGTGGCTTCCTCGCGGCTCGGACGATCGCCGCCGGAGCTGTACTTCGAGCTCTATAACCTTCATTACGGTGCGGACGATCGCACGAGCTATACGATCCAGTATGAGGTTCGTCGCTCCGGTAACCGGGGAGAACGGCCGACCCGCGCCCGGCGCACGCAGTCCGGCGCCGATCGCAGCACGTCCGAGCGGATCGACGTGGATCTGAGTGATGAAGCGTCGGCCGGACCCGTCCGGCTACGCGTCCGCGTGATTGACGAAGTAAGCGGCGAGGAACGCGTACGGGACGTGACGTTCGATCGGTAGGAATAGGGCTCGACGGTTAAAGGTTAAAGGTTGAAGGTTGAAGGTTCTTTCGAATTGGGTATATCGACCAGGAACGAGAACCTTTCCAACTTTCAACCCAACCTTCAACCTTCAACCTTCAACCTTCAACCTGTACTCCTATTCAGCGTCCCACCAGATGCGCGTGGTCATCAGATCCGGTCCCTGCCGCGCGACGGCCTCGTCGTAATGCTGCTTGTTGAGCACCTGATCCGACGTCGGATACATTATCCGACGCGGAACCGTCCCGCCGGTCGGGTTGCCAGGATAGTTGATCGGTTCGAAATCCGGGTAGCCCGTACGCCGGTAGTTGGCCCATGCCTCGAAACCGTTCAGGAAGGTGGCTACCCAGTACTGCGTATTGATCTGTTCGAGCGCGTTGGCGGGGTCGTACGGATTGGCCGCCAGATACGCGTCGATCGCCGCAGCGGGGATATCCGCCAGCCCGTCGCCGTCGTAGAGCGACAGGTGCTCCATCGCGGCGCGGACCCCGTTCTCGTAGTGTGCGGCTGGATCCCCGCCGTGCCATCCGCGGACGGCCGCCTCGGCCAGCATGAACTCCGTCTCGGCGTAGGTTAGAAAGAACGTCGGCTCGTCGAGTCCGCGCAGCAGCCGGTTTGGCTGCGCGAAGACGCCGTGATAGCCCAGGTCGTCGTCCCACTGCGGATGGTTCTGGACCGTCTGGTCGTCCGTCTCGAAGGGCCAGCCGTAGAGGTCGTCCGGATCCGTCGAGACGATCTCCGAATCTCCGGAGCTGGCCGGGCCGTCGTAGCGTGCCCCCAGAATGGGCAGGCGGGGGTCGTCCGTCTCTTTCAAATAGTCGACGAAGAACTCACTCAGCAGCGGGGCGTCGACGGCGTACACGTCGCCGTTGCCGTTGGAATTCATGCCGTTCGGTCCGACGTTGGGGCCGCTCTGATGCTGCACGAACGCGATGTCGGCATTGCTCTGCATCACGCCCCCGGCTATCGCCTGCTCGACCCACGACAGGGCCGCGCCCTGGTCGACCTTCACGAGACGCAGCCCCAGCCGCAGCATGAGTGAGTGCGCAAAGCGCTGCCAGCGCGTGATGTCGCCGCCGTACATCAGGTCCGCGCTGCCCATCGCTCGCGCACCATCGTCGAACTGCGCGACCGCCTCGGCGAGCTCGTTGAGCAGGTCCGGATAAATCTCCGACTGCGGATCGAAACGCGGGGCGACATTGTCCTCCAGAAATCCTTTACCGGCTTCGGAATACGGAATATCGCCGTAGAAGTCGGTCAACCGGTGGAAGGCGAATGCGCGCAGGATTCGGGCAGCGGCCACGAAGTTGGCCTGCGCGGGATCGTCCTGGTTGTTGGCGATCAGGTCCTGCACCTGCTTGATGTAAGCCCGACGGCTGTCTCCGTTGCCGTTGTAAGCGACACGCCAGAAGGCACCGCGCCAGTCGTCACTGCCTTCGGAATACTTCGCTCCCGCCCACCACGTGTTGGCCTGGTGCTGGACCATCGCGGAGGAGTAGATGAGATTGCCGCGCCACATCTCGTACCGGGTTCCGGCCGTGCCGAGCTGGACGGTCGGTAGCTGGAACTCCGGCGGCATCGAATTGGCCTGCGTAGGATCGACGTTGAGCTCTTCGAAACCGGACTCGCAAGAGGTGAGCAGTACGAGCGCCATCGCGGCGGCGGCGAGACCGGCGAATGTATAGATGTTGTGCTTCATGGCCTTAGGCTCTGTACGGTCTGCATTCGATTGCCCGAGGATCGTTTAACGTGAGGCGCGTGCACGCGCTGCTCCTAGAGCCTGAAGTTCAAGTTGATGCCGATGCTCTTCGTCTGCGGCACACCGGACCATTCAAGACCCTGCGCGTTCGTGTTGTTATAGGCCGACTCCGGGTCCACGTTGGGTACCTTGCTGTAGATCAGCCACAGGTTCCTCGCCACCAGGGAGACGGTCGCGACCTGAATGGGCGCCTGTCCGAACAGCGAGCTCGGTATGCGATAGCGAAGCTGCAGCTCACGCAGCTTGACGTAGCTCGCGTCATAGACAAATTCCTCGGCTATGCGTGAGGAGATGGCCCCGTAATAGCTCTGCGGGAAGACGGCCACGTCGTTCGGGCTGCCGTCCGACTTGACGCCCGGCGCCACCCAGCAGCCGGTAGCGTCATTGGCGTCCCAGCCGACATCGTCGCAGACGTCGCGGCCTTCGAGCGTGTTCTTATGCAGGCCCGTGCCGTAGGCCGTAGAGTTGGTGCCGGAGAAAAGCTCGCCGCCCCAGCTGAAGTCGATCAGCGTGCTGAGCGTCACGTTCTTGAACCGGAGCGTATTGAGCAGGCCCGCCCTCCAGTCCGGTGTACCGACGCCCAGCGTCACGAGGTCGCCCTGGACGGGAACGCCTGAGTCGTCGAGCACGATGTTGCCTGCATCGTCGCGTTCGTAGGCGTAGCCCTTCAGCGTGGAGAAGGGTTCACCCACCTCCGCGACGGCGAAGATGGTCTGGCTCCGCGCCTGATCGAGATTGAGGGATTCGAGACCCTCGGTCAGCTCGACGACCTCGTTCCAGTTCCTCGCCCAGTTGATGTCCAGGTCCCACCGGTAATCCGCCGTCGATACCGGCCTGAGATTGAGGAGCGCCTCGATGCCCCAGTTCCGCATCTCGCCGGCGTTGATGACCTTCGAGCTGAATCCGGAGGCCTCGACGACGGTCGTGCTCAGGATCTGGTTCGTGGTGCTTTGATCGTACCAGGTGAAGTCGAGTCCGACCAGGTTGTCCATAAAGCGGACCTCGAAGCCGGCTTCGGTTCCGACGCTCTGGGAAGGTTTCAGGTCGGCCAGCGGTATCGCCGACTGGGTCACGAATCCGAGCGGCTGCCCCTGATGGGTAATCGGCATGAGGCCGTAGGTCAGGTTCAGCCGGTACGGGTCCGTGTCGCCCCCCACCTGGGCCCACGAGGCGCGGAGCTTGCCGAAGCTCAGCCAGGAGGGCATCGAGAGGGCATCGGAAAAGATCAGGCTGCCACTGAAGGACGGGTAAAAGTACGAGTTCGCATCGTCGGGAAGCGTCGACGACCAATCGTTTCGTCCGGTGACCGTCAGGAAGGCGTAATCGCGGAAGGAGAGCTCGGCCGAGCCGTAGACCGAGTTGATCCGCTTGCGGGAGAGCCCGTAACCGTTCGACTGGTTCGCGAGGTTGCTGATGGTCTGCAGCGTCGGAATGCTGAACTCCGACCCGCTGATGCTGACGCTCTCGGAATGGCGGTCCATCCGGTTTGCGCCAAACGTCGCCGACACGCCGAAATCGGTCGTGACCTGCGGCGCGGCGACGAGGAGGGCGTCCCAGTTCCGCTCCATGATGGTGACGCCGGCCTCTGACATGCTGCCGGCGGGCTGGTAGGCCGTCCCATACGGCGTGATGCTCGTCAGCCGGGTGTTGTACCAGTCCTGACCGACGCGTCCCTGCACGGAGAGCCAGTCCAGCAGCTCGTACCGTGTCAGTGCGAAGCCCGAGA
>CAZXHQ010000124.1:0-9264 GCA_964640145.1 uncultured Rhodothermales bacterium
TCTTCCTGCAGGCTGATCTTAGCACGGAGCCGGGCCAGCTCGCCGTCGACCGCCTCGAGCTCGCGCTCGAGCATCCGTCGCAGACGGCGTTCCTCGGCCGGCGACAGCGCGCCGGGCACGTCGTCGCGGTACCGGGACACGAGCGTGGACCGCCACAGGTTCACGCGGCCCTTCGATTCTTCGCTCATTAGCACGATGGATGCGACCTTTTCGGGCGTCGCGTGCGCAGCGGTTCGGATCCCGGACGCCTTCAAGCGCACCACGACCTTATGCGTGATGCCCTCGAAGGAGCGTGCCTCGCCGACGAAGTGATATTTCAGCTTCTCGTTCAAGGCCTCTTCCTGCAGCGCTTCGAGCCGGTCCGCATAGCGGGCCTCGTGCGAGGCCAGCATCTCCTCGCGCCGCCTCTCCAGCCGTACCTTTTCATCGCGCAGGCCGGCGAGCAGGCGACGGAAATAGGCATCTTCGCCCTGCAGCCTCCGTTCTCGCCGGATGACGGGGAGATCTCGGTATCGAAACCATCCCCACACCCCAGCACCCGCCGTCAAGGCGGCGGCCGTGGTGAGAGCTACCGTGACGGAGTCGACGATCTGGATCAGTGCCACGATCAGCAGGATACCTGCCGCGAGGGGATATATGAATCGTTCGAAGGTGCCTTTCTCTTTGCGGGCCTCGACGCGCCTGGACTCCGCCGGCGGCATGGCGTCGGTGTCGGAGACGACGACGTGCAGCGGCGGGATGTCCTCCGGCTCGAGATAACATGCCCGCCGAAGGGCCTCGACCTGGCCCGCCAGCTTGTCGATCGTGTGGAGCTCCTCGAAGAGCGCAGACGCGTCGGGGTCGGCGAGATCGGCGGAGCGGAAGAGGACGTTCTCCCCGCTGTCGTACCGCTCCCAGAGCTCCGGCCGGGCCGCGACGGCGCGAAGACCCGTGTCGATCGCGAGCGCCGCGAAGCGGTCGAGGTACGGACCGAAGTGCGTCTTGTCGCGATCCGGATGCTGATAGTTTCGGTGGCCGACCTCCGGACTCGCTCTGCCCCGAAGCGGGGGCACGAACATCGTGTCGTAGTCTACCAGACGAAGCTCTCCCTCACCGTCCACGAGCACGTTGCCGTGCTGCAGGTCGCCGTGCGCTATGGCTGCTTGCTCGAGCACATCGGCCATGTCGCGCCAGCGGACGACCAGCGCGTCCAGCGCGCCGGGACGACCGACATGGCGGGCGACATACGCATTGAGCGTCTCCCCCTCGATCCATTCCATCTTCAGGATCGGATACGCCGCGTCGCCAACCCGAATGCCCTCGGCCTGATATTCGAACGGCACGACATAGGAAAGCGGGGTCTCGCGAAGGTGCTCGGCGATGGCCCGGTAGCGGTCCTGCTGGTCCTTCACGTTCGTCACGAAGCACTTCACCCCCCAGCGGGCGCCGCGGACGCGCAAGGGAAACACGACGGCGAAGGCGCCGGTGATCGCGCGCGGCAGTCCGAGCAGCGTCTCCTCCGGCTCGGCCTCCCGCAGGAGCGGGTCGGTGAACGCCGTCGAAGGAAACTGCACGGCTTCCTGGTACGCGCCCGCGGTGGGATAGCGACGGTCGGTCATAGGCGAATGATGACGGCGGTCGTGTCGTCGTTGCGAAGCGTGGAACGGCGCGCCACCTCGACGAGTGCGTCGAAATCATCCGCCGTAAGCAGCGGCTCCACGCCGGCCTCCAACAGCCACGCGGCGAGCGCGTCCGTCGCCAGAACGAACGTGTCGCCCGCCTGCCAGGCGCCCTCGATGATCTCGGCCTCTACATCGTCCGCCCGCGAGGAGATGAGCTCCGGACGGTGATGGAACTCGCCGGCGTCGGCGAACGGCCAGCTCCGCCTGAGTTCTCCGCCGCGGACGTGAAAAAGGCAGCAGTCACCGACGGATTCGGCCCGCCAGCCGCCGCGGTCCGCGCCGACGCCTGCGGGACGCCGCGCCTGAACGTCGGGGGCACGGCGCGGCACGACGGGATGGGCGCCCAGCTCGAGACCCAGCAGGGCGGCGTGCGCCCCTTCGGTGGCCTTCGCCTCGACGTACCATCGACCGTCCAGCACCGGGGAAAAGAGCCTTCGGGCGGAGGCGGCGGCCTCCATCAGGGCTCCGCTTTTCAGATACTCCCCGGCCAGCGTACGGGCCCATCCGCCCGAAAAAGCGGACTCGGTCGCCCCGTCGGCGATGGCCGCCCGGAAGGGAAAGGTCTCCGGGTCGGACGCCGCAAAAGCGTCCTCATACTCGTCGTCGGCATGGCCTGACTTGGGCAGCCAGAGGGTCTCGATCCGCATCAGCGCAGGTTGCTCGGTCGGGTGCCGATTTCGAGGAAGCGGACGAGCGAGGCGGGGTCGGCGTTGAAGACGAAGCCGCGGGTGTCCAGGTTGACCCGGTAGCCTTCCTGTTCGGCCGCGGCCCGCATCGAAAAGGGCAGCGGGCTCGACATCTGGAAGAGCTGGAGGGCGTAGGCTTCCCGTGGGAGTTCGCCGGCGGCATCGGGCAGCTCGACGGCCGGCTCGTCGGACGACGAAAGGTGGGCGTTGAAAAGGAGCGTCTCGCCGTCGTCGGTCGCGTAGGACCGGACGTGTTTCGCGAACTCGATCGGGTCGCCGTCGGTGGCCTCGCCGTCGGTAACGTTGACGACGATGGGCGGGAAGTCCCGCGGATGGAGGTCGATCCACCCGCGAACGATCTGCGCGGAGAAGTCCAGCGCCTGGCACATGGGCGTGCCGTTCTTGGCGTGCGGCTCGAACCAGATCGGGAACTTGACGGTCTGCTGCACGCCGTCTACGGTCTTGACGCGCTGCTCCATGCGGAGCGGGCGCTCGGCGAGGTGGCTGATGGGGACGAGATGAGGCGTCACCGCAAAGTCGGTTCCGCTCGGGGATCCCATTCCGGTTCTCGTCGAGGATCCCGGCCTGGATCCGGTTTCGGGCGTCGATGCGGTTTCGGACGTCGATGCGGTTTGGGTCGATCCGGTGTCGGTTTCGGTCGATGACCCGCTGGAAACGGATGACCCGGCGTGAGTTGCTGAGCGCGTCTCAGGCGGTGGCGGCGTCTCCGTTGAGGACCGAGGTTCCGCCGGCGACGCGGCTTCCGTCGTCGACCCCGGCCCCGCTTCGGTCTGCGCGGCCCGAATGAGCGGCCGGACGCGGTCGCCGTAGCCGACGACCCCGACGTGGAAGTAGTCGCGCACGCCGTCTTCTTTGGCGCAGCGGAGGATGAGGTCCTGGAGGAGGCGATTGACGACGTCGGCCAGGACGCGGGCCTTGCTCGGAGCGGCGTCGCCCCGCTGGTCCGCGCCGCCGAAGGGATCCTGCATGGAGGCGGATTGATCCAGAAGAAACAGGATCGCGGCAGGCGAAGAGCGGGAAATCTCGGCGGAGTAGGGCATGAGTCCGGTCGATGGAGAACGTCGGCAGCCGATGCGTCGCGGGGATGCAATTCGCGGGGTGGCATTTCGCAGAAGCGGGTCGCGGATTGCCCGGTTCGCGGCACGCGCGGGGGCCCGGCGCCTTGCGACGCCCGCGGCGTCAATGCCGCGTCCCTTTCTTGCGTCTCGGGTCGAATTCGATCTTCTCCCGCGCGGGCTCGTTTTGCTCGATGCCGAGGAGCTCTCGGGCGCGCGCGAGCGACAGGTCGTCCCAGGAGCCGTCCTCGTACTGAATCCAGACGAGGTCCTGGAAGATGTCGAGCTTCTGGATAGTGGCCTTTCCCGTCGATGTTTCGATGGACGTGTCGACGCGAGGGACGTCTCTCAGGGCCGTCATGTACTGCTCGAGCTCGTAGTTGAGGCAGCACTTCAAACGACCGCACTGTCCGGAGAGCCGCACCGGGTTGAGAGGGAGGTTCTGGATCTTGGCGGCCTGCGTGGAAACGGGTTTGAACTCCTGGAGCCAGGTGCTGCAGCAGAGCTCGCGTCCGCACGAACCGATGCCGCCGAGGCGTGCGGCCTCGTCGCGCGCGCCGATCTGTCTCAGCTCCACTCGCGTGCGAAACGTGCTGGCGAGGTCTCGGACGAGCCGGCGAAAGTCGACGCGGTGATCGGCCGTGAAGTAGAAGGTGATCTTCTTATGGTCGAACTGCCATTCGACGTCGACGAGCTTCATGGGCAGATCCAGCTTGTCAATCGCCTTGCGGCCCACGTAGAAGGCGTCGGCTTCCTCTTCCTTGTTGTTCTCCCACTTCTCGATGTCGGCGAGTCCGGCCGAACGGATGATGCTGGGAAACTGCGTGTCCTCTTCGAGGCCTTTCGATTTGACGCGCAAGCGAACCAGCTCGCCGACCATGTGGATGGTCCCGAAGTCGACGCCGCGGTCGGCCTGCACGATGACGAAGTCGCCCACGTGGAGGTCGAGCTCGCGGGTATTGCGGTAGATCCCTTTACGTCCGGCTTTGAAGGTGACTTCGACCAGGTCGTAGAGGACCGGCGGCTCGGATACGCCGATCTCGTTCAGCCAATCGTAGACGTGCATGGCCGGGCATGCGTCCGTGCCGCAGGCGCCGTCGCCGGAGGATCCGCAGCCGCCTCCCGAAGCGCATCCTCCCGAACCGCAACCGCCTCCTCCGGCGGTCTCAGCGGCTGTCTTCGAGGCACCGGCATCTCCGCAGTTTCCACAGGGCATGATATAGATAGTGGATTAGGATCGAACTAAACTACAGGTGACCGCAACGCGTGGCGCCTGCCACGCGGGCGACCACTCCATCAATATGGCGCCCGCATTTCCGTCGTCAACCTGCCCGTCTCAGAGGCTCCTCGCTGAGCGGGACGTAGAGCCGGCCGCTGTGCGGGCCGCGCATGGCGGCCGAAAGGGTCTGTGAAAGTACCGTTAACGTCAGGTTAACATGTACGTTTCGCGCGATCAAGCCGATGGCCTCTTCGAGGACGGACGCCATCGCTTCCAGGTCGGCCTCGGGGAGGTTGTCGTTGAACCTCGCAATGGCCTCGAGCTGGTCCACGTTGATGAGCGGCGCGTCGTCGCCAAGCGACCGGTACAGGATGAGATCGCGGACCCATCGGAGCATGAGCTCGAGGACGTGCTTGACCTGATCGCGCCCCAGGCGTCCGGTCTGCTCGACCTGATCGGCCAGCCTGCTGGCGTCCTGAGCGTACGACATCCGGAAGAAGTCCAGCACGAGCTCCCGCAGCCCGCGCAGCGCCTCGTTCTGCGCGAGGTCGAGGGCGGCGGTGTAGGAGCCGTCGGCCATGCGGGCGAGGGCGGCGGCGAGTTCGGGATCGGACCCTTCGCGTTCGACCAGCGCCCCTTCGATGGCCTCGGGAGGCAGTGGATCGAACCTGAACCGCTGGCAGCGCGACAGGATCGTCGGCAGCATCCGGTCCGTGCGGCCGGTGGTGAGGATGAAGACGGTCCGCGGCGCCGGCTCTTCGAGCAGCTTCAGGAAAGCGTTGGCGGCCTCGGTGCGGAGAAGGTCCGCGTCGGTCATTACGGCGATCTTATACGTGCCCTCGACCGGCTTGAAGCTCATCATCCGCCGGACATCTTCACGGATGCGCTCGATCGTATAGAGCGCCTGCTTGTTCGTTGACTTCGTCGGATCCCCCAGGGTGGGTCGTCGGACGAAGTCGACGGCCGCGTAGGGGCCCCGTCCCATCAGGTTCATGCGCTCGGCCACGTCTTCCGTGTCGGTGTCCGATGGGTAGGGTAAAAGGATGTGGAGGTCCGGGTGGACCATCCGGTTGACCTTCGTGCAGGGGAGGCATTCGTCGCAAGCCTCCGTCCCGCCGCGTTCGCAAAGCAGCGTCTTGCCGTATTCGATCGCGACGGCGCGCTTGCCGACGCCGTCCGGCCCGTGGAACAGGTACGCATGCGCGATCCGACCGCTGGCGATCGTACTTTTGAGGGCCTCGACGGTGCGGCCTTGGTCGATGATGGAGGTCCAGGACATGGATCAATCGAACATTTGATAGATCGTCGGCCGCGTCTCGAACCGGCCGCAAAGGATCTTACCGATTGGAGGGCGACTATTCCAGCACGTCGAGCAATGCGACGTACGGACGATTGCTCGGGGTCGTCAACGTGATTGTACCGCGGTCTCCCCAGTCGCTTCTTCCTCCTTCCCACCGGACCGCTACGATCTCCGCATCCGACCACGTCAGTCTATCGATATCGAGCCACCGGACCTGCAGCTCGTCTACGTAGACCCATGGGTCGAGGTCGACCGTGTAACGTCCAGGCGGGAAATAGACCGCGTACTGACGGCCGATGTTTGCCGTCACGTATGCGTCCATCGTGGTGCCTACCGGCACGCGGGGGGACAGCAGATCGTTGTGGGGCGAACTGGAGAAGATATCCATTTCTTCCAGGAGCATGCGCATTGCTTTCAGGTTCGTCTGCACGCGCTCATTCAGGCCCGAGCCCCATGCCCTCGGCTCGGCAGGGCGATGGAATCGGCTCGAGGCGCTGCCGGCGAAGATGTTGCGCCAGAAGCGGTTAATCGCCTCGGTCTCCGTGCCCGCCGAGTAATTCACGCCGTCCTTCGCACCGTACACCTTTACGTTGTTCATCGGCCTGGGTCCGTCGGCGTGTGAGGCCATCTTCTTACGCCAGAAAACGATGTTGTCCCAGTGGCTCTGTCCTCTTGCCCCTCTCGAATCCTGGTTGTTCTGCGATATCTCGACAAAGTCATAGATATCAGGGAACGTCATCACCTGCCGTACGGAATTCGACGGGTCGAACTGCATGGTGGTGACGTACGCTTCCCGCCCCGCGTCGTCGGCCGCACGATGGATGTACTGCGCCCAGTAATTTTCCCAGGTCTCCCCTTCGCTGCTTTCGTTGTTGATGTTGTAGAGAACGTTACCGTAGTCGAGCGTGATCGACAGGACCCTGTCCACGAACTGCTGCTGAAGTTGCAGACCCCGTCGATCACCATCGGCCACGGTGGCGTAGAAATCATCGCGATTCGTCCACGATCCGGATTCCATATTGACGTTGTTCTGCGGGTTCCAGGGGTGATTCTCCCACGCACTCCCGCTGAGATCAAACTGGTCCCATAGGGTCAGCTGGACGATGATCCCGCGGTTTTCGGTCGCGTCGAGGAAAAAGGTGAGACGATCCCAGTATGCGTCGTTCCACCGGCCAAGGTCGTACACGCCGTCCTCGATCTCGTCGAAGGCATAGACGTTCCCGTCGTCGCGATCCGATAAGGTGTTTCGCACGTAGTTTCCCCCGCTGGAGACGAGCAGCTCCAGGTGATCGGTCAGGCGCTCGCCGGTCCACTGGAAGAGATTGTCCTCATCGGTGCCGCCGATAAGCACTACGGGCTCGCCCTGATACTGCCAGTACCACGGGTTTGCGCGATAGGGCCGAATCGGTCCTTCACGCCGGCCGTCGAATGCACCGGTTCGTGTCCGCCGCGCCTCCCGCCAGGCCGGAACCTCTTCCGCCAGCAGATCGCGCGGCCAACTTCCAAGCCACCTGTAGCCGACTCGGCGTTCGTGCTCGATCTCCGACATGCTGTAGCGTACGATTCCGTCGCGGCCGACGAACATCGGCCGGTTCGTGCCGATCTCGTAGAAGCGTGCCCACATCGCCGGCGCCGAGGGATCGAATTCGACGATGCGGTCATAGCCTCCCGGCAGCGATGGATCCTCCTTCTCGACCATGCGCAGGCCGGTGAGCTTTACGCGCTCGAGCCAATCGACGGCTCGCTCAACGGCACGGACGACTTGAGGGCTCGGCTCCTCGATCTCCATCAGGTACCGCACGACGTTCACGCTCTCCGCTCCACTCAGTGAGGGCAGTTCGTAGGACCGAGCCTGCGCGCAGCTCAGGTCGTCTCGGCCGTACTGCGCACACCACGCCGTCAGCCTCCCGTCGACCGCGACCTGAGTTTTCAAGATCAGATCCAGTCCCTTCTCTATGGCGGCAGCGGAACGCATCCGGCGATCCGGATCTACGTATGCAAAATGTTCTCGCGTCTGGACGACATCTCGGAGCAGGCGCATCGCCCCGATCATCACCCCGTCATTGAAGGTGATGTGCTCGTAGTAGCCCTCCCGAATCGGGTAGTACTGCGGCCAGCCGCCGTTCCCGTACTGGGCTTCCAGCACCCAGTCCAGCCCACGCACAAAGCCCTCTGCGAAGCGTTCGTGCTCCGTCGCATCGTATACCCGGGCCAGGTAGCGCATCTGTGTGTAGCCTGCGCCGTTGTCGAGCGTCGTGTTGTCGAGCGTCGTACCGCCCGCGACTTTTTCCTGCCGGATTGCGGCCTTGTCTTCCTCGTTCAGGTACCCGGCCATGTCCATGTTCTTCGGCCAACCGCCGTTCGCATGCTGATACAGCAGAACGTTGTCTCCGATGCGAACCGCCTCCGCGCTCGCATACCAGGCATGCTCTTGATCAAGCGCATCATCCCATGAAATCGGCTCGCTGCCTGATTGCGCCCCCACCCCAGAGCAAAGGCACAACGGCAGAAGGGCCGCCATCAACCATGCTCTACCGATTGAGCGTATGCTTACTGATGTAATAGTCATTATGCCGGGGCGCCGCGCCGGAGCCGGGCCGCACGCCGCTGCACCGCGTAGATGCTCCGGCGGACCGTTACCGCGGCGCGGTCATGCACGATGGATGATGGAGATCCGGGACATCGGGAGAACATACGATGGCGAATGAAAGGAAGTTCAGACTTCGCGGAGGCGGCGATCCATACCCCGCGCGCAGGCGCGGAACCGGAATAGCCATTTTACGTATTCCGGGTGTATGCTGGATGTACGGAGCGCACGTCCCCTGAACGCGTCCGAAATCAACCTCTCCTAGAAAATCCCGGCTGATTTGAAACTATAACTCCGGCAACCTCGAATGCTATCGTATCATTCTAGTAGTAGGCTTTGAGCCAGAGCCTGTGGGAGGCGCTGCACATTCCTTGCGAGGCATATTCGAAGATCATACAATGTCAGATGGATGATCAGAATACACGATGAAATCCACCTCTTTCATTTAGTGCAATCACCTGCCCGCATCATCAAACCTTCATCATTTCCACATTCGGAACGACATCTATCACGCGAGTATAAAATATCGTGACTGTCGCTTTCGAGTCATCTGCCTCCTGTTACAAAGGGGCGAGTGATAGTGGCACTAATGATTGTCATACATCTGATTTAGATGACGATGTCGGAAAACAATACACTTCGAAAAAAAATCAAGCGCACCAACGGCAGCGAACGACCGTTGCTGCGAGACGTTGCCTACGAACGCCTTAAGGACGCCATCCGCGACGGTGAGCT
>CAZXHQ010000125.1:0-9185 GCA_964640145.1 uncultured Rhodothermales bacterium
TGATCCGGAGGCCGCACGGTACGACCGGGAGATCGCGCCCGCCTACCTGGAGCGCCTCGAGCAGATGGGCGTTACCACCGTCGTACGGAGCCGATGGCTGAACGCGGTAAGCGCCTACTTGTCCGGCGACCTGCGGCAGCGCGTCCAAGCGCTGTCGTTCGTCCGCTCCGTGCAACCCGTCGGCAAGACGGTAACGCCCGCTCCTCCGGATGCCGCTCCCCGCCCCTTCGCCAAGGCCGGCGATCCCGAGTACGGCCCGTCGCGGGAACAGCTTGCGCTCATGAATGCGGTCGGTCCGCTCGATGAAGGGATCAACGGCAGGGGCGTTCGGCTCGGCTTCCTGGACACTTCGTACGGATCGTTCGATCATCCGGCCTTCGACTCCCTTCACGCCGACGGGCGGCTCATCGCCGTTCAAGACTTCGTAAACAAGCCGCAGCCCGGCTACGCCCATGGAATGAGCGTGGCATCCGTTGCCGTCGGATACGATTCGGGGCACCTGGTCGGTCCGGCCTACGGCGCCGAAGTGCTTGCCGCCGTGACGGAGTACGGTCCGACCGAAACCAACAGCGAAGAGGACTTCTTCGTGGCGGGCCTTGAATGGCTCGAGTCGATGGGCGCGGACGTGGTCAACGTCTCACTGGGCTACACGACGTTCGACCGGGGCGAACGCAGCTACTCGCGCAACGACCTGGACGGCGATTCGGCCGTCACCACCGTCGCCGCCGACCGGGCCGCCGCGCTGGGCGTGGTCGTGGTCGTCAGTGCCGGCAACCAGGCCTGCTCGCATCCGGACCACTGCTGGTACTACGTCGGCACGCCCGCCGACGGCGACTCGGTGATTACCGTCGGCGCCGTGACGGCCGACTCTGCGCGCGCTTCGTTCAGTTCATTCGGTCCGACCGCCGACGGACGCACGAAGCCCGACGTCGCCGCCCTGGGTTCGCACGTGTACCTGGCCGATCCGGACGGATATGCATATGCAAACGGGACGTCGTTCTCCTCTCCCCTCGTGGCGGGCGTGATCTGCCAGATGCTCCAGGTGAACCCTCTGCTTACGCCGAGGCAGGTCCGCGGCATCCTGCGCGCGACGGCGAACCGGGCGGATAACCCGGATAATGCGGTAGGATGGGGGATCGTAAACGCGGCGGCCGCCGTGACCGTGGCCGCCGAGACGGCTCCGGAAGGCGAGCCGGGTCCTCTCAGCATCATGCCCTTTCCGAATCCGGCAACCGATCAGGTGTTCGTCCATATAAATGCCGGGGCTGCGGTGTCCGCCACGATAGACGTGTTCGATCTGCTCGGCCGCCGTGCCGTCGACGGCATCGAGGCCGCCGTCCTGCCGGGCGGCTCTGCGCCGCGCATTCCGACACGCGGGCTGAGCTCGGGGGTGTACGTCGTCGTCGTCACGATCGACACTCAGAGAGCGTCGAAGACGTTCGTCGTCCTACGCTAGCGCAGCGGTCCGTTCCGACGCTTTCCGACCACGCTACATTCAGATGACCCTCTCATTCGGTCTAAGTCCCTGGCTGCTCATCGCCTCGGCCCTCGTGGCCGCAGGTCTGTCGGTGTGGCTCTATCGCCGGACGACGCCGGAGGTCTCGCGCCCGAAGCGCATTGCGCTCGGACTGCTTCGTTTTGCGGCCCTCTTTCTCATTCTTTTTCTCCTGCTCGAACCGGTTCTGCGACGTATCGATCGGGAGGAGAAGCGTCCCATCGTTGCCGTTCTGATCGACGATAGCGAAAGCCTGCGCATCACCTCCTCGCGCGACACGTCGACGTCGTCCGTGCGTGACCGCGTCTACGGGCTTCTACGGGAACTGCCGGCTGCCGCACGCGACGCCGACATTCGGTTCTTTCGATTCGGATCCGAGCTGGACGCGGAGCCGTCCTCGACCGTGGAGCCGGACTCTCTGCGCTTCCAGGCCGATCGAACGAATATCTCCGCGGCCCTCGAAGGCGTTCGCGATCGCCTCCGTGACGAGAATTTTCGCGCCGCCGTGCTGGTATCCGACGGCCGTTACAACACGGGGCGCAACCCGCTCTACGTTTCCGAGCGGTATCCCGTGCCGGTCTACACGGCCGTGATCGGCGACACGTCGCGGCACGTCGACGTACAGATCCGGCGCGTAACCACCAACGAGATCGCGTATGTGGGAACCGAGCTGCCGGTCCAGGTAGGCGTGAGATCGGAAGGCATGGGGGGAGAAGACGTCACCGTCTCGCTCGTTCACGACGGCTCGGCCGTGTCCTCCCAGCGGATTACGCTACCGGAGGGAAATGCGGAGGTCACCGTCGACCTTGCCGTTCGTCCCGAGTCCGAAGGACTCCAGCAGTACACGATCGCCGTGACGGAGCTGCCGGGAGAAGTGACGTACCGCAACAACCAGGAGTCGGTGGCCGTCCGCGTGCTCGAGAGCAGACGCCGCGTGCTGCTCGTCGCGGCGGGCCCCGGACCGGACGTGGCCTCCATCCGCCAGCTCATCGCCGACGACCCGACGTTCGAGGTTTCGGCCTACGTTCAGAAAGACCGCCTCGGTTTTTATGGCGGCTCGTTCCCAACGTCTCTCGAGCCCTTCGACGCAATCCTACTTGCCGGCTACCCGGGAACGGTGGCCGAGGAGGCCGTCATGCAGCGGATCGCGTCCGCCGCCGAGGCCGGTACGCCCGTTTTCTTTCTGCTTACAAGCGGCACCTCGATTCGGCTGATGGACCAGTATTTCTCCGGGATCCTCCCGGTAACGGTCGATCGCATTCGCGAAAGCTTCGTAGAGGCGGCTCTCGTACCTACGACTGCAGGCCGGAGCCATCCGATTCTAGAGATTGCGGAGGCCACGCCCGAGGCGTGGCTTCGATTCCCCCCGCTTGCCTACAGCCAGACTCGATGGGTTCTGTCGCCGGATGCCACCGTGCTGGCGACGACGTCGGTGCGCGGCGTAGAGCTGGACGATCCGATCCTCGTCATTCGAAGGCGGAGCCAGAATCGAAGTGCCGCCATCCTCGGCGCCGGGACGTGGCGATGGCGCAATGTGCCCGAAGACCTCGATCCTCTCCAGCACCTCTGGCCCAGCCTCTTCTCGAACGTCGTGCAGTGGCTGACCGCGCGGGAAGACGACCGACCGGTTCGTGTCGTGCCGGCCCGCGATCTGTTCGGCGGCGGCGAAACCGTGCAGCTCTCCGGTCAGGTGTATGACGAGAGCCTCAATCCCGTTTCAGACGCTTCCGTCGAGGCTCGCATTACCGCGCCCGACGGCACGGAGTACCCCTACGTGATGAATCCGATCGGAAACGGTCGCTACACGCTGGCAGCCGGTACGTTTCCAGAGGGTACGTACAGTTATGAGGCCCTCGCCCTACGCGACGGCGATTCGCTGGGTACGGATCGCGGGACCTTCGCTGTCGGATCGTTGACGCTGGAGTACAGGGAAACGAATGCCGACGCCGCTCTCATGCGACAGATCGCCCAGCGGTCCGGGGGCGAGGTGCTGCGTGGAAACGGCACGGACCTCGCCTCTTCCCCTCTTTTCTCCGCGGCCAATCTTACGTCGCTCGTCGTCGAGAACGAGACGAACCTCGAGTTGCGCCGACGACATCTGTTTCTGGCCCTCATCGTGGTGTTGCTCACGACAGAGTGGTTCATCCGCAAGCGAAGTGGCATGGTCTGATCCATTATGACAGGGAACGGAGACTCCAACGATCGGCGGAGCACCCTCGCGATGCTGCGAGATGCGCTCGACGTCTACGTCGCCGGCCGCTCGGGCGTTCGGTTCGACGCCCTTATGCGATTTGCGGGGCCGCTCTTCGACCTATACGACGTGGAGTGGCGTTCAGACGATCGCGGCGACGCCCTCTCTCGGGATGAGGATGAGCTCTCCACCATGGTCGCCGTATTGGATACGGCACGGCTGCTCTGGGCATTTTTCGCGCTGGACGACGAACGGGGCGTCGACGCCATCCCGGAGCTGGAAGACGGGTTGCTGGGTCGAGGCGCGGGGGATCAGGAACGCAGCAACCTGCTCGTTCTTCTGAGCCTCCTCGAAGAGCACTGGCAAACCTTTACGTCCGAAGAACGAGCGCAGGCGATCGACACGCCGGGATACGCTCTGCCGGCATTCGACGTCCTGCTGGCCGAATATGAGGGCCGGCGGCGGCGTCTGCCGCGCCGAGACGCCGCCGCGTTCGGACCGGACGATCTCGATCTCCCGGAAGCCCTCGCGGTGTTCGCCGAACCGCTCCTTCAGGATCCGGCGATCGAGGACGACCCCGACCTCGTCGAGGAACGGGTCGAGCGTGCGCAGGCGTACTGGGATCTGGCCACGACGCCGGCGAACCAGTTTGAGAGCCAGCTGCAGCGCATCGTGGACGCCTTCGCGACATCCGACGACGAGCGCGCCGCCATCCGAAGGGAAGCCCAGATCATGGTCGAACGGTTCAACCGGCTCTTCCCCGGACGAACGCCCCACGCCGACTGAGGATCGGTGCGATCGCCTCACGTAGCCAGGCAGGCCGTCGGCTCCGACCTGCGCATCTCGATGGTCGAGCAGCAGCGGCCGGCTGTAGGAGCGGGCCCCTTCACGTTCTCTTGAAAACAGGCTTCAGAAGCAGCCGTATAACCACGTTGGATGTTCGGAGTTTGTCCGGGCAGCGGCTTCCTTCGCAATCCCTGGTATTGAATGACAGAGACACAGACGAACCTCTCCTTCGGCATCGATCTCGATCTTGAGACGCTGTCGACTCCGTCCGATCTGCCCGCCGAGTTCGCCGCCTTCATCCGCAGCGTGCGACGTCACCTCCACCGCCACCCTGAAGTCGGATTCGAAGAATATGAGACGAGCGCTTTTCTCCGATCGGTTCTCGAGCGGCATGGCCTGGAGGTAAAGGGGCCTGTGGCGCGTACCGGCCTGTACGTGGATATCATCGGTCAGGAGGAGGGTCCGATGGTTGCCTACCGAGCCGACATCGATGCGCTCCCGTCGCAGGATGCAAAATCGACCAATTACGCATCCAGCAACGCCGGCGTGGCCCACCTCTGCGGCCATGACGCCCATTCGGCGATCGCCGTTGGGACCGCGCTGCTGCTTCACAAGAACCGGCATCTCCTGCGAGGTACGGTGAGGGTCTTCTTCCAGCCAAACGAGGAAGGCATGCCGGGCGGCGCCAGCACCATGATTCAGGAGGGAATCCTCGACGGCGTGCAGAGCGTCTACGCCATCCACGTAGATCCGACGCTTCAAGTCGGAAAGTACGGATTGCTCGCCGGGCCCGTCACGGCGGCCACCGACCAGTTCCACATTCACATCAAGGCTCCGAGCACCGGGCACTCCGCCCGGCCGCACGAGTCGGTCGACACGATTTGGGTGGCGACGGAGATAGCCAACACGCTCTATCAACTCATCGGACGCGTTACGGACGCGCGGAATCCGTCCGTCCTTACGATCTGCCATTTCCATGCAGGCCATGCCTACAACGTCATCCCCTCGGATGCGGAGCTCGGCGGCACGCTGCGAACGACGAGCCTGGAGGATCGGACCGCGATCACGCACCACATTCGCCGGCTGACCAACGAGCTGGCAGCGATGCACGGAGCCGCGGCCGATATCGACATCCATGGAGGGTCCCCTCCCGTCAACAACGACCTGAGACTGGTCGAACATCTCGAGCGCATCATCCGGTCCTTCAGCGGCGACGAGGCTGTCTTTCATATCCCCCGGCCCAGCATGGGTGCTGAAGATTTCGCGCACTATCTGGAGCGCGTCCCCGGCATCCTCCTTCGCGTCGGCACGTTCTCTACGCCGGAGAATGCCTATCCGCTGCACGATGCCCACTTCGATATCGACGAAGGCGCCCTCGCGCCGACGGCGGTGCTTCTGGCGCTAGCCCTTGTCGATCATCTCGACTCACGGCTGATCGCCTGAGGAGGTTACGTTTTTGGATCCAACGGGTCTAGAGGAATATCCACCCGACCGATGGATCCATGCCCATTCTTCCACGCACGGTATACGCACGGCTGATCGGGACCGCCCTCCTGCTCTGCGCGGGAGTCGCAACGCCGATGTTCGCTCAGGTCATCGACGGCTTCTCGGACGGAGATTTCCAGCACGATCCCCCGTGGACCGGCGACGTGAATCGGTGGACGGTGGAGGTCGTTGACGGCGATCCCGCGCTTGCTGCGAACGGCGTCGCCGCGGCCGACACGATCCAACTCTCCGTGGCGCTCGGCGGGGCGACGGCCCGCTGGACGTTCGACTTCTCGCATCGGGACGTCAATCTCAGCACCTTCAATGGCGCGCGCGTATTCATCTGTGCGGACTCTCCGGATGTACGGACGCATCCGTCAGGGTACTACGTACAGATCGGTACGAACAACGGGGATGCGGTATCCCTGTGGCGCGTCGATGGCGACTGGTCGACGAGGCAAGAGCTCGGCCGCTCGATCCAGGCGCTCATCGAGGGAGACTCGTCCCGTCTGCACGTCGAAGTCCAACGCGACGTGTCGGACCGGTGGCAGGTTCTGGTCGACGACGAGGTGGTCCTGGAGGCCTATGACACCGGGTACGACTTCTGCAGTCACCTTGCCCTCTGGGTAAAGCACTCGATTGCGGGCCGCTCCTCCTTCGTCTTCGATACGTTCACGGCCCACGCTCCCGCGACGCCCGCGCAGCCGCCCGCGGAGGCGTCGCCGGACGTCCATGAGGTCGTCATCAACGAAATACACTTCGATCCGCCTCCGGCGGGCTCGGAATTCGTCGAACTGCTCAACCGCAGCACCGAGACCTTTCAGCTTGATGCGCTTACGCTGAGAGACGCCGCGTCTTCGCCCGCCAAGATCTCAGGGGAACCGATACGGCTGGCGCCGGACGAGTACGCCGTCCTCGTTCAGAACGGCACCTCGTTTCAGGATCAGTTCCGCACGGTACCGTACGTCGTCGTCTCCCCGTGGCCGACGCTGAATAACGCCGGCGACGTCGTTCTGCTCGAATCTGCCGGGGTCGTCATCGACTCGGTCTCCTACGACGGTACGGATGCCGATCCGGACCGCTCTCTCGAGCGAATGGATCCTGACGGTCCGTCCGATCGCTACAATTTCGGGCCGTCCGTCCATCCCTTCGGGGCGACGCCGGGCGCGAGAAACAGCCGGTTCGAACGCGATCTCGAGGGTCCGCGCCTGGAGTATGCGCAAGAATCTGCCGATGGCACGCTCGACCTCTTCTTCGACGAACCTGTTCGAGTCGACTCCACGTCGCATGAGGCCGTCATGGTAGGCACCGCTACGGCCTCCTCCGTCTCTCGGCTCTCCGCGGACGCCCTGCGGGCCACGTTCCACGGCGCGCTCGGCGCTTCACACGTTCGCATCGACGTCGTCGTAGACCGTCGAGGGAATCGATCCGAGCAGCTGACGTCTCCGATCGCGTTCCGGCCGAAGGCGACGGAGGTGGTCGTCAACGAAATCCTCTATGAGCCGCTCGCCGACCGTAGAGACGGCGTGGAGGATCAGGTCGAGTTCGTCGAGCTGCTGAACCGGTCCGATCGGTCCGTCCACCTCGACGGCCTTCTTCGCACGCGCGATCCCGACGAGCGCGGCGATGCCGACACGATGCGCGTGTCGGGCCGCCGTCTGCTGCTCGCCCCCAAAGGGCTGGTGCTCCTTGCAGGCGAGCCGGTCCCAGGGGACGGCTCGACGGTGATCACGCCGTCGCTGACGCTGCTGAACCACGGCGACGTTCTGCGCCTTCTGGTGAGCGATTCCCTTCTTCTCGACGAGGTTCGGTATAGCCCCTCCTGGCATCATCCCGATCTTCTGGATCGGCGAGGCGTCTCGCTCGAGCGCATCGACCCGGGTGGGTCCAGCTCAGATCCGGCAAATTGGACGAGCTCCGTGGACCCCCTCGGCGCGACGCCCGGGCGGCAGAATTCCGTGCGCCTCCCATCGCAGGCCCCGACACCGACGGCAGGGCTCACCATCACGCCGAATCCTTTTTCGCCGGACCGCGACGGGGTCGATGACGTCGTGAAGATCACGTGCGTGCCCGGCCTTCTACCGGCTCGAGCCAGACTTCGGATCTTCGACCTCTCCGGCCTGATGGTTCGAGAAGTCGTCCCGGCGCAGCTGATCGCCGGTCCGACGTCTTTCCTGTGGGATGGGCGCGACCATGCCGGCCGGCGCCTCCGGACGGGCATCTACATAGCTGTCCTGGACGTGTTCGACGCCCGCAGCCCTGCGGCGAACACATTCAAACAACCCTTCGTACTGGCGCGGAGGTATTAAGCCTGGAGTGCGGCCGCCTCTTTATGCCGGAATTTATTGCCGCTCGCGCGGCGCGTGGGCGGCAGTTCTGTCCGGCCTTCGAACGGAACCGCCTATAGGACCTGTCGTTGCAAGACAACAGCACGGAATTTAGTTTCGTGCAGTGATTCAAGATTCGATCGCGGCAAGCAGGTACGGTGAGATATGCCCGCTCCATCCCCTAAAACAAAGAATGCGCCGGTCGCTTTGAGCGAGCGCGCAGCCGAGGAGATAAAGAAGATCATGTCCACCAAGGACATCCCTGAAGGCTTCAGTCTACGCGTCGGCGTGCGAGGCGGCGGCTGCTCCGGCATGAGCTATATTCTGGGCTTCGATAAGATGCGGGAGCATGACACGAGCTTCGAAGTGGACGGGATTACCGTCTACATGGACAAGCGCCACGGCCTCTATCTCATGGGCACGACTGTCGACTATCATGACGGACTGAACGCGCGGGGATTCACGTTCGAAAATCCGAATGCTACGAAGACCTGTGGTTGCGGCTCCAGCTTCGCGGCGTAGGCGCATCGAACCCACCACCGGCCGCCTCGTTAAAAGTACGGACCGGCGAGGCTCACCCGGCGGTGATTCTTCGACGTACTTTGCATCCAAAGGCGCGTGTCGTTCCCGAGAACCCGCGCCTCTTTTTTTACTAAGGAGAGCGGTGGTGAGCCGCTGGAAATCCGTTGGCCTGCAATTTGCACGACTAAACGTTGCACGACCAAACATAGAGAACGAGTCTTCGTGGCCGGGCGGCTGCTTCGTGACATGTCGTCAGCGTACGCGACGCGCCACTTACTAGCCGGCACGGTAGAGCCAGCCCGGTCGGCACAGACGTAGTAAACGAGATCATATGGAAGGGAATTTTTCCAACCGCGTCCGGGATGTCATCAGCTACAGC
>CAZXHQ010000126.1:0-9125 GCA_964640145.1 uncultured Rhodothermales bacterium
TCGCGCTCGGTCTTTCCGTTCCGGCGGTCTTCGGTGCGGCGCCGCAGGATGATGCACAGGAGAACGAGATCGTCATCGAGCTCGAGGCCGTCGCCGGTCTTCAGTTCGACGCGGTCCGCTTTGCCGTGCCTCCCGGCGCACAGGTGACGCTTCGCCTGGAGAATGTCGACGACATGTCCCACAATCTACTGATTACGGCACCGGGTTCGCGGGAGGCCGTCGTCGAGGCGTCTCTCCAGACGGGTGCGTCGGCGCAGGACTACATTCCGGATCTTCCCGAAGTGCTGTGGACCCTGCCCACGTTGGAGCCCGGTGCGTCGGCCTCCATCACCTTCACCGCGCCGGAGGAGGAAGGCGTGTATCCATACGTATGCACGCTCCCCGGGCACGGCAGCGTAATGTACGGCGCGATGTACGTCACGAACGAGGACCTGCCGCCGCTGGCCGAAGACCCAAACATCCCTCCGCGACAGGCGGAAGCCTCGGAAACGACCATGCGGCATCCTTATCCGGACGGACCTCCGACGGTCTCGAGAACCTTCATGCCGGAGGCCTCTCCGGCGGCTATCGCCGTCTGGCTGACCGACGACCTTTCCTATTCCTGGGATGCCGGCCGGTCGATGCTGCGCTACGCCTGGCGCGGCGGCTTCGTCGACAACACGGCGCATTGGCAGGGCAAAGGTCAGGAGACGGCGCACGTCGTGGGAACCATCTTCTATCGAAATCACGCCGGATTCCCGCTCCGAATCGGTTCGCCCGAGCACGTCCCGCAGGTTCGTTTTCTGGGGTATCGTTTGCGCGAAGGAATCCCCACCTATCATTACCGCATCGACGGGTGCGACGTGTTCGAACGCATCACCGCCCGTCCCGAAGGAGACGGCCTGATCCGGACGTTTGAAATCGATGGTCTGGAGGAGTCGCTCTGGTTCGTGACCGGCCCATCGGATGGAGTCACCTATCGCTCCTCCGCCGGGACCTGGTCCGACGGCATGCTCCAGCTGGCGCCCGCTCAGGCCCGGACGTTCACTCTGACCATGATCGACCAGGAGCCTGATCTGCCGTGAGGATACGACCGTACATAGTCTGGCTGTGTCTCGTGCTGGCAGGCTGCGCCAGCCGCTCGCCGGAGGCCGATCCACCCTACTACACGGTGGAAACGATCGATCTTCCGGAGGGGCTCACCGCCGAAGCAGGGGGGCTCGACTTCCTGCCCGACGGCCGCCTGGTTGTCTGCTTTCACCGCGGTGAAGTCATGATCTACGATCCGGAAACCGGAGGCTGGGACCTCTTCGCGCACGGCCTGCACGATCCGCTCGGCATCCGCGCCATCACCGACAACGAGGTGCTCGTGATGCAGCGCCCCGAGCTGACGCGCCTCGTCGACGAGGACGGCGACGGCCGGGCAGACCTTTACGAGACGGTAACGGACCAGTTCGGGATTTCGGGGAACTACCATGAGTTCGCGTACGGGCCCGTAATCGGCCCGGACGGGAGCATGTTCATAGGGTTGAATGCGGCCTCCTCGAACGCGGGCGTATGGGACGAACTTCGGGGGGAATACAATCCTCTCGGCCATACGGCGGGCATGTATTCGGCCGTGCCGTACCGGGGCTGGATTCTGAAGGTGAACGCCGACGGGAGCGTCGAACCGTGGGCAAGCGGATTTCGGTCTCCGAACGGCCTCGGCTTCGACGACGAGGGGAACCTCTTCGCTACGGATAACCAGGGAGACTGGGTCGGTACGAGCAAGCTGTACCATGTCCGCAAAGATCAGTTCTACGGTCATCCATCCAGCCTGGTCTGGGAATCGGACTTCGACGTCGATCCGACGTCGCTGCCCGTACCCGTCCTCGAAAAAATGCGCACTCGGGCCGCCGTTCTATTTCCCCAGGGGGATCTCGCGGATTCACCGACCGAGCCGGTCGTGGACAATACGGGAGGCCGGTTCGGGCCCTTCACCGGCCAGCTGTTCGTCGGTGAGATGGACCACCCGCGCATCATGCGTGTGATGCTGGAAGAGGTCGACCACACCTTTCAGGGCGCGGTCGTGTCCTTTATCGACTCGACGGGACTTCGACTGGGCAACAACCGGCTCGCGTTCGGCCCGGACGGTAGTCTATGGGTCGGTCAGACCGAGCGAAAGAGCGGATGGATCGGAAGCGAGGGCATCCAGCGGATCGTCTGGAATGGGGGCACGCCCATGGAAGTCCAGTCCATGAACCTCACGGCTACCGGTTTCGATCTGACGTTTACGCATCCGGTCGATCCGGACGCCGCGCGTGAACCGTCCGCCTATCAATTCGCACGTTACTACTACGCCTACCACGCGACGTACGGCTCCGAGCAGATGGATCGCCGGCCGGTGTCCGTCACGAACGTGGAACTCTCGTCGAACCGGCGGAAAGTCTCCGTCTCGCTGTCCCGGCTTGAGCCCGGCTACGTCTACGAACTGGAAATCAGCGGCGTGAAGGCGGCACACGGGTCGCCGCTTGCGCACAACCGTCTCTTCTACACGCTAAACCGTTTGAAGAGTTGACACGGTATCCGAGCAACTTACGGCTTTTGAAATTCGACTCATAACGCCCACGGAGGTAAAGCTATGCAAACTCTGATACGGCTTTCGACATGCGTGGTGGTGGCCGTCTTACTGGTCACCGGTACGGCTCTCGCGCAGACGGGAAAGATCGCCGGCACGGTCACCGATGCATCCACCGGTGATCCGCTGCCCGGCGTCAACGTCGTGATCGAGGGGACCAGTATCGGCGCCGTCACCGACCTCGACGGCTACTATGACATCATCAATGTCTCACCCGGCACGTATACCGTTCAAGCCTCGTTCATCGGTTTCTCGCCGCTCAGCAAGCAGGACGTGCGCGTCAATATTGACCTGACGACGGACGTCAACTTCGAGCTTCAAGATGAGGCGGTAGGATTGGCCGAGATCGTCGTATCCGCCGAACGTCCGGTCGTTCGCCGGGACGTCGCACATTCGCAGGCCACCATCTCCGAAGAGCAGATTCTCGAGACGCCCAGCACCGGCAGCGTGCGCGACCTCACCCTCCTCATGCCGGGCATTGAGCTGGGCGGCGGTTACATGGAGGGAGACAGCTACGCCTTCCGAGAAGGCATCAGCATCCGCGGAGGCAAGGTGGAGGAGACCGGCTTCTTCGTAGACGGCCACTCCACGAAGGATGCGCGTCAGGGCATTGAGCCGATGAACCTCTCGATGACCTCCATTGAAGAGGTGCAGGTCATCACGGGCGGCTTCAATGCCGAATACGGGGACATCCGATCGGGCCTCGTCAACGTGGTGACGAAGAACCCCAGCTTCGCCGAGGGCATCAAGCTCGACGCCATCGTCGAGTATACGCCCTCTCGCACGCAGCACTGGGGCGAGCCGTACTACTCCTACGATAACGAACGCTCGGTGCTGTATCCGTACCTCGGTCCGGAATCCATGGAGGGCTTTACCTGGAACGGCGACGTCGAATGGATCGGCTGGAACGAGTACGCCTCGAACCTCCCCGAGGAGCATCCCTACCACAATGACCCGGAAGCGGCGCGCGAGCAGTTCGCATGGGAATCCCGTCCCCAGGACTACGGCGACGACCCGGACGTCAACGTGGATGCGACGGTCACAGGACCCGTCCCCGGCCTGCCGAACGCCGGCTTCATGATTTCAAACATCTTTGATCAGCGGGACATTCCCTACAACTCGCCCCTGCCGGTACACCGCAACAATACGACCCACGCGAAGCTGTTCCTCACGCCGATTCAGAACCTGAGAGTCACGCTCTTCGGGGAATACGGTCGCTTGAATTCCGTCTCCAGCGCCTATCGAGGCATTCGCCCGGGCTCCTACTGGTTGATCGAAGATCCATCACACTTGATGAGCCTGAACAACCATTTCTGGAATCAGGGATCGCACAGCCTCGTGAAGCACACGCGCCGGCGTGCCGGAGCCGATCTGACCTATACGCTCAACGACAACGCATTCGTCAAGGTCTCCGGTCAGTATAGCTGGAACGACTTCTGGGCCGGTCATGCCGAGAAACGCGATATGAGCTGCGTCAAGGAAATCGACACCAGGAACGGCCAGACCGTCTGCCTGGACGATCGCCCGTACGGTCATTTCGATCGCGCACTACTCAAAAATGTGCTCGGATATTACGTGGCCGGGCACGGGACGCGGCGCGACGACTCGTCGGTCAATTCACTGACCCTGAGTGCCGACTACACGAGCCAGTTCAACCGGTACAATCAGGTAAAGGTCGGGATTCAGTTCTCGCAAGACGCCATCCAGAACCGCTGGGGTCAGCACCGAACCGAGAAGAGCCAGAAGCGGGAATGGTTCTACGACGCGAAGCCGATGCTGCTGAGCGGATATGTACAGGACAAGCTCGAATTCAAGGGCATGGTGGCAAACGTGGGTTTGCGCCTGGACTATTCGGATCCCGCCGACGAATGGTTTGTCCCGGATGAGGATGATCTCTTCACGGACTGGTTTCGAGAAGGGATCGTGACGTACACGGACGACTACATGTACAACGAGGAGGGCTTCACCGATGAGATGCGGGTCGATAGCTTCCAGTATCGGCCGACCGCTCCGGTGGAGCCGAAGGTCGCGGTGAGCCCGCGCGTGGGCGTCTCACACCCGATCACGGACAACTCGAAGATCTTCTTTAATTACGGCCACTTCTACCAGCGCGTACCCCACGATCGCATGTTCATGAGCCGCCTCGCGGGGATCAACACGCTGGAGGTGACCGATTGGGGGAACCCGAATCTCGACTTCGAGAAAACGGTGGCCTACGAGCTGGGCGCCGAACAGAACCTGTTCGGCTCCAAGCTTCGAGTGACGGGCTACTATAAGGACGTGACGAACGAGATCATCAACATCAACTACAACGGGTACAGGGTAGACTACAACATGCCCGCCAACCGGGGATATCGAGATATCCGCGGCGTGGAGGTCGCCCTCGAGAAGATGGCCGGCCGGTGGTTCCGCGGATTCGTCAGCTACGACTACCGAATCCTGTCGCAGGGACGCATCGGCGAGCGGGACGTGTATGAAGATCCCGACGAGCGGCCCCGCATCTACGATCCGCGCCAGACGCAGCCGGTGGCGACGCCGAAATTCCGGCTGAATCTAGTCTTCGACGTACCGGAAGCGTTCGGGCCTTCACTGGGGACGTTCCATCCGCTCGGAGAGTGGTATTTCAATGTCCTGTACCGTTGGGACGCGGGCCGGTACTTCACCTATAACCCGGCGCAAATCGAGGGAATCGAGAATAACATGCGCTGGGTGGATGTCTCGACGACGGACCTGCGCATCGGACGCGACCTGAACATCGACAAAGGAGTGAACTCCGTACGGTTGTTCGTCGAGGTGCGCAATCTCTTCAACCAGAAGTTCATCCTGTATCCGCCCGACGGCGAGACCATTCCGAGCGGACAGTGGTCGGACTATCTCTCTTCGCTGCAGGAGGGCGACCGGGTCGGTGAATATGACACGGAGGCGAAGCCGTATCTGGATGTTCCCCGCAACGAGCAGCTTCTCTTCACGAATCGCCCTCGTGAATTCTCCATCGGGATGCGGCTGGGCATCTAAGTAGAAGACCGCCCGCCGGTCCGCACCGAGAAGGCAGCGGAAAGGAATCGCCGACGGCAGCGACGGCTCACGATCCGTTCAGCCGCCCGTGTCGGTTCGTTTCGGGCCCAGTTTGTGAGAGATATAATTACACCATACAGATGCACGATGCCATGAGAGCGAAACGAACCATTTACGGCTGCTGCCTGGCAGCATCACTGATCACGTTTCTGTTCTCCCCCATTTTTGCGCATGCGCAGGATACGAAGTGGCATAAGATCGGCCGCTTGTGGGAGCAGATGGAAGAAAGTGGAACGGGCGCAAGGGGCCAGTGGCCGGCCGGGCGTGGTTATCAGGATAACCTGGTCGACATCGGACACTGGATTGCGGTAAGAAACCTGGTTGATGCCGATGGTAACACGCATCCATACTACGTCGCGGAAGGCGGGACCTATTTCTCCGACGACAGTGAGTTCAACATTCCCCTGTACATACGGAAATACAGCAGGAACGGACTCCCTGAAGTCACCGTCGACGGCGAGTCCGTGGGGGAGGAATTCTTCGAAGCGGATGACAATTTCGTCGATCCGGATCTGCTCGCGCCGGAGATGATCGAGAGTAAGTGGCGCACAGGAGCAGGTGTGACGGTGACGCGGCGAAGCTACGCCTGGGCACAGAAAGACGCCCAGGATTACATCTTACTGGACTATACGCTCGTCAATACCGGCGAGATGAAGCAGTCGGACGGTGTCGGTCAGGAGCAAACGCTGGAGGACGTCTACTTCGTCTTCGCCGCCGAGCCCCGGCCCGGCAGAGCCGGAGAGCAGGCCTATCCGTTCTCCAACTCAAGCGAGATCGACGATTGGGCGGAGTTTTATGGAGCGGATGAAGGGGACTCCTTGAAAGTGCTGTACAGTTTCGACGGAAAATCTACGCGAGGCGGCGAGATGTTCGACCCGCGTCCGACGGACGGCTACATTCTCGCCCCTCAGTTTGTCGGCTTCGGCGTCGTTCACGTAGATCGGGCCCCCGGAGACAGCCGTCACTGGGACGATCAGCCGAACTCGGTGCGCTGGCGCGGCTACGGCGACAACAAGAGCCACGCCAGCGGGAGTACCGTGGGCGAAATGTACGAGTGGATCTCGAGCGGCGTCATCCAGCGCAAATCACAGGATCCCGATCCCACGACGTATCCGGGAAAACACACGAAAATGTCCTTCGGTCCGTATACGATGGCTCCGGGCGACAGCGTCAGGATCGTGCTGGTCGAATCCGTGGGCGGCATAACGCACCAGGAAGCCGCGCAGATTGGACGCCAGTGGCGCGAGGGTGAGCTGGATTCCGAGGCGATGTACGAGCTGGTCTCGCATAGGGGAGAAGAGGAGCTCTTCGGCGCCGTATCGCACGCGAAGTGGACCTTCGATCAGGGCTATCGCATCCCGGAGGGGCCGCCGTCGCCGGACGTGACCGTGACGTCGGGGCCGGGTCAGGTCACGGTGGACTGGAGCGACGTTTCGAGCGCCGGTGATCCGGTGACCGGCGCACATGATTTCGCGGGCTACAGGGTTTACCGGAGTGAAGGATCCGCGGATTCGACGTACCACGTGGTCGCCGAGTTCGGAGGGGCGTCGGGCAGTCCGGTCGCCCACCAGTACGTCGACGAGGACGTCCGGCGCGGTGTCGCTTATTACTACTATGTCACGGCCTTTGACGACGGCTCACAGAACTTCGCCAGTCCTGGCGAAAGTCTCGAGAGCAGCCACTATCTCAATCGGACGCGAGCGCTTGCGGCGCATCCGGTTCGCGAGGCGGACTCCAACGTAGACAACATCCGGGTCATACCGAATCCGTACAACGTCAATTCGGTCGACCTCTATGCCGGAGAGAGAGACAAGGTGCTGTTCGTGAACCTACCACCGGTGGGGACCATCCGCATCTTCACGATCTCGGGGGATCTGGTCCGAACGATAGAGCACACGAGCGGTTCGGGCGACGAACCATGGGATCTCGTTACCTCCACCAATCAGATCGTGCGCAGCGGGGTCTACGTGTACCACGTGGAAGGACAGGACGAAGCCGGACAGTCGATCGGCAGCAAGACCGGAAAGCTGGTCATCGTACGATAAGCTCGGCTGCGGCCATCAAGGATCCGTCACATACGAAAACGGGAAATGACCATGATCTGCATAAAAAATAGAACGATCCTGCTGCCATTCGCTGTGATGGCCCTGCTGCTGGCATCCGTGACAGACGTCCGGGCGCAGGACATGAAGAAGCTGGCCCAGACCGGCTTTCAGTTTCTGAAGATAGACGTCGGCGCGCGCGGCTCGGCCATGGGCGGTGCGTACGTAGCGGTCGTCGACGACGCCAATGCACTCTTCTGGAATCCGGCGGGCATCTCGCACGTCGAAGGTATCGACGTCAGTCTGAACCACACGCGCTGGTTCGCCGACGTCGGGTTCTCCTCGCTGGCCGCGTCGGTCCAGCTGGGCACCGGCCATTTCGTCGGCGCCTCGTTCTTGACGGCCGACTACGGGGAGATCGAGACGACCATTCCGTCCTCTAACGAGGCCGGCTTCGTCGAGGGCGGTACGTTCAGGCCCGGCGCCTATGCCGTCGGCCTGACCTACACTCGCCAGTTCAGCACGCAGTTCTCGATTGGAGGGCAGGTGAAATACGCGCACGAAGATCTGGGCACGAGTACCGTATTGAGGCCGGGCGAGACGCAGCAGGCTACGGTCGACAATGCCCTCGCCGGCCTCGGCTTCGATATTGGAACCCTCTACTACACAGGATTCCATGACTTGAGGCTCTCCCTGGCCATCCGCAATTTCTCGACGGAGCTGAAGTACGAACAGGAGGCGTTTCAAATGCCCATGACGTTCGATCTGGGCATTGCGATGGATGTGTTCCGAGCCACCGATATGAGCACCAATCACAGTCTGACGCTTGCGGTGGACGCCATCCACCCTCGCGACTATACGGAGCGGATGCATTTTGGCGCCGAGTATACGTTCCTGCAGGCCTTCTCCGTTCGGTCGGGCTACAAGCTCAATTACGATACGGAGGGTCTGACGGCCGGGCTCGGTGTAAAGCAGGAGCTCAGCGGAGTGGACCTGCGGATCGACTACGGTTATACGGACATGGGCGCGTACCTCGGCAACGTCCATCGCATCTCCCTGGGGGGCTCGTTTTAGGGCCGGCGAAAGCACGCAGCGTTTTCACCGCCCGCCAGATGCTCAGTATCCCATTGCTTACCGCGTGAAACAGCACGACGACACCGAACCGGCGCAGGAGCTGATGCCGTCCGTCCGGATCCGGCAGATCGATTGTGATTTCGAACGCGAACCGCTCGTCCGGCCTTTCGGCTTCAAGGGCGGCTACATGACCGACATCTGGCAGGTTGCTGCCATGATGGAAGGCGGAGCGGGCGAGCGTACGGTCGGCCTGGGCACGCAGAACGTTCTCTGGTCGGACGCCCGGGTCTTTGCCGACCACACCGAAAGCGGCGGCAACGCGCTGATGTACACGCTGA
>CAZXHQ010000127.1:0-9081 GCA_964640145.1 uncultured Rhodothermales bacterium
CACGAGCAACCTCCAACCTTCAACCTTCAACCTTCAACCTTCAACCTTCAACCGTCAACCGTTCTACCGAATTCGCGACCTATGGCGTCTCTGCCGGCGGCCTACCGAGGGGTCCTCATCGCCTACGCCGTCCTGAGCATGGCGATGTGGACCGTGCCGCTGCTGTCCGTCGTGCACGTCGAGTCGTCGGCGATCGTCGCCGCCGCCGCCTTCTTCGGAGCAGGGCTGTCGACGCCGGCCTTCCTGCGTTCGGGAGATCGCTTCGCGCGGATTCTCGCGCTGCAGGAGGCCGCTTTGCTGGTTCCATGGCTCCTGTTGTCGATCACGGCGCTCTGGCAGCCGAACTGCGATTACATTCGTGGACTGCTCTTCTTTGCGGGCTTCCCGGGCGTGACCGTGGTCTTCGCCGTATCGTTGGCAACCCTCCTTCATCGGCTGCCCATCGGCCGAGCGGGCTGGTGGATCGCGGGAGCCGGCATCCTGATCATCGTCCTGCCGACCATCTTTGACATCGGCTTCCACCCCCAGTTCTACTCGTACAATCACGTCTACGGCGGATTCCTCGGACCCATCTACGACGAGGACCCGGCTGTCCGTCCCGGGCTCTTCGCATTTCGAGGAGTGACGCTGCTCTGGTGCGCTTTCTTCCTGGCGCTGGCCGGCAGCGTGGAACGTCCCGCTGCTCGTCGACCACGCGTCGGGACCCTCGTCTGCGCGGCCCTCATCGCAGGCGCGTATCTATCTTCGGCACGGCTCGGGTTTGTCACCACGTACGACCGCATCGAAGACGTGCTGGGCGGTACGCATCGCACGCCGCACTTCGAGATCTACTATGACCCGTCTCGGACGTCTGCGAGGGAGCTGCGCCGCCTCGTCGACGAGCATGAGTACCGCTATGCGCAGCTTCGGGACCATCTCGGCATCGACGTCGCGGGACCTATCCGCAGCTACGTGTATCCGAGCGCGGACGTAAAGGCCCGGCTCACGGGAGCGCGCCATACGAACGTCGCTCCGGTCTGGCTGTCGGTGCCGCAAACGCACGCGCTTTCCTCGTCCTTCTCAGACGTGTTTCCGCACGAGCTGGTACACGTCTTCTCTCGGGAGTTCGGCCTGCCGGTCCTTCGGGCGTCCGTCTCGGTGGGGCTCGTGGAAGGGCTCGCCGTAGCCCTCGAGCCGCCTGACGGACGGCCGGGCCCGCACGAGCAGGTCTCTGCCGCGCTGCTGGGTCGACACCTGCCTGCGCGATCGACCGAGCCGGCCGAGGATCTTGTGGATGTCGTGGCCTCGCATCTCTCGCCGCTGGGATTCTGGACGGGTCGCGGCGCCGTGTCGTACACGACGATGGGAAGCTTCGTACGGTACCTTCTGGAGGCATACGGCGCCGAGCCGTTCATGAGAGCCTATCCCACCGCGGCGTTCGAAGCGAGCTACGGCAAGGCGCCCGAGGTCCTGGCCCGGGAATGGACCGACCACGTGCTGGCACTCGAAGCCGTCGGACGATCGACGGCCGACCTGGTCGCGGCGCGGTTTGCCGTCCCGTCGCTCTTCGAGAAAGACTGCCCGCACTACGTGCCGCCCTATCAGCGGCGGTTGCACCAGGCGCGTCGCGAGCTCGCACGCGGCGATACGACGGCGGCCTACCGTGCGGCATCGGACGCCGTCTCGCTCGAGCCCGGCTCGGTACCGGCCCTGACGCTGTGGGCTGCGCTGGCGCTGCAAGCCGGGGAAGCGGCGGGCGGCGCCGAGCGGCTCTCCGAGGTCGACGAGGGGCGTTTCTCAGCCGCTCTCCACGTGCGCCGCGGCGACGCCCTCGCGCTGCTGGGACGCGCCGGGGAGGCGCGCGAGAGCTACGACCGCGCTCGTGCAGCGCTGCCCGCCTTCGCCCACGAGGCCGTGGGCAAGACCCTTCTGCGCCGGGCGCTGGCGGAGGACGTCGAGGCCCTACGGGTGCTCGTCTCGGCCCCCCGGCCGAACCGTGAGCCCCCGCCGGATGAGGGGGCGGCTCGGCTGGCGGTCGCCCTCGCCCGAGCCCGGGACGGCAGCTACGAACAGGCCCTCGATCTCATGCGTACAACTTCGACGTCGTCGCTGTCCACGGCCGTTCCATACGTAGGCGAAGCGCTCGTCCGACGCCGGTACGTCTGGCTGGGCCGCTTGTCGTATGCTGCGGAGCGGCTGGGCGATGCCGCCGCGTATGCGGACAGCGCCGCGGCCGCCTATGCGGGCGTAGGTGCGCTGAGCGAAGCCGAGGCCCTGCGCGACGTCCGCGGCAAGATGCTCTGGCTTCTCGAGACGCAGATGGAACCGGTGGCCGCCGTCCGACACTTAATTCCGTAGAAGTATGATCGACCACATGCGCGTTTCCTCAAAGTTCCTTCTGGCTCTTGTCATCCTGGTCGTGAGCGGGTGCGCCTCTCAGCGAGAGGGAGAATCCCGCGAGCGCAGTGCCGGACCGCGCGCCGCCGCATCCTCTCCGCTTTACGTCGAGATGGATCTGGCTGCTTCCGAAGGTAGCGTCCGATCCATCCAGCTCTATGCCGGCGATTCGGAAGTGCGTCTGCCCGTCTACGAGCTCGGAGCTCCGGACCCGTTGACCCTCGAGTTCGATCTGATGGCCGAGCGCGGCCGCCCTCTCAGCGTGTATTTCTACCACGCCGATCGAAACTGGCGTCGCGACCTGTCACCCGGAGAGTATCTTTCTTCTTTCCAGAGCGACGACCTGCTTGAGTACCGCCTCTCGTCCGGCACGGACGTTCCGTTCGTGCATTATCGGTACCGCTTCCCGAACGACGACATCCAGTTTCTACTCAGCGGCAACTATGTCGTCCGCGTGACGGAGCGGGGCGACGAAGACGACGTTCTCTTCGAACGGGCGTTTTTTGTGACCGAGCAGGCCGCGGCGCTCGAGTTCGGAACCGAACGCGTGCACGTGGGCGACTACGGGTATCCATCCATCCAACCGATTGCCGAATTTCGGCCGCCGTCGGGGCTCGATGGCAACGTGTTTAGCTACAACGTCTGTTTCGTTCGGAACGGTCGCGTCGAACTCGCGCGGTGCACCGACCGGCCGTCGCTGGGCAGCTCGCCCCTTCTCCAGTTTTATCTCGAGCCGGAGGTTGCCTTCGAACCGGAGGAACCGCCGTACTTCCTCGATGCGGCGGACCTGCGCACCTCGAATCAGATCGTAGCGGCCGACTTTTCGACGAGGCCGTACAGGATCGAGCTGGAGCCGGACTACGCCCGGTTCGGCGGAGCGGGGGTCGGACCGATGCTGAACGGTCAATCTCGCATCTCTTCGGTGGTGCGGATTGGCGATGCGGACGTGGAGGCCGAGTACGTGCTGGCACGCTTCGCCTACGTCCCGCCCGACGAAGAGGCCGTCGGCAGCCAGGTCCTCGTCGCGGGAAGCTTCAATGGATGGCGCTACGACCGTGAGAGCACGTTGGAATGGGTGCAGGAGCGGGGGCGGTACGAAGGAGAGATCCTCTTGAAGCAGGGGCAGTATGAATATCGCTACGTCGGGCGGGACCGTCGTCTTGCGCAGGCCGTTCGGAGCAATATGCCGCGGGCGGAGAACCAGTACACGACGCTGGTTTATTTCCGTGATCCGAGCCTCAATACGGACCGTTTGCTGGCGGTACGCAACGTCCTCTCCGAATAGCGGGCCGTGCCCACGTTCTCCGACATGCTCGATGCTGTAGCGCCGGGTCTTGCGGCCGACGAGTTCCTCGAACCCGGCGAGGCGCGGCGGCGTCTTCTGCAGGTCTGTGCCGGACATCCGGAGCTGGCCGAACACGTCCGGCTGGGAGAAAGTGAGGACGGCCGGCCGATCGATGGATTTGTGCTCGGCCGGGGCGAGCTGAACGTCAGCCTGATCGCCGGCAATCATGCCGACGAGCCGGTGGGGCCGGACTTCCTTCGCCGCTTTCTCCCTGCGGTGCTCGACCGTCTCGATCGGACGCGCCCCGTGCTGGACCGCGTTCGATTCTGCATTGTGCCCCACACCAACCCCGACGGGGAGTGCGCAAACGCGGCGTGGCGGACGCGCTGGCCATGCTTCGAGGCCTATCTCGAGCATGCGGTCCGCGAGCAACCGGGCCGGGACCTCGAGTTCGGGTTTCCGGAATTGCGCCAGGAAAATGCCGTCGTCGCCCGGTGGCTGCGGTCGGAAGGTCCTTTTCAACTCCACGGCAGCCTGCACGGCATGGGACTGGCCGAGGGAGCGCTCCTGCTCATCGACCGTCGCTGGGGGTACCGCACGGGACTGCTGCAGGTGCGATTCCGGGCGGCGGTGCGAGAGGAGCGCCTCTCCTTTCACGATCACAACCGTCAGGGTGAGAAGGGGTTCTTTTATCTCGGTCCCGGCTTTTGGACCACTCCGGAAGGCTCGGCGATGCGGTCCTTCTTCCTGGCCCGGGGAGACGCGGAGACGGCGGCGCGTTTTCACGACAGCTCGATGGAGTTTGTCCGCAGTCTCGGGGGCGATCCGCTTTGCTACGTCACCGAACTGCCGCTTTTCCTCGTCGACGAGGCGCCGGATGCTCCCGTGGGCGTGCCCCTCCGCTATCTTGCATTGAAGGCGGCGCTGCCTGCGATGAGGCTTCGCCTCGGACGGGGCCGGCCGATCGACGAGGACGTACGCCGGTACGGACTCCGGCCTGTGCCGCTGAGGGCCGCTCTCCGCGTGCAGCTTCGGACGCTCTCCGGCGCGCTGGCCCAGGTCGGTGGATCGAGAGAAGCCGCTCTGGACCCGGATTCGCCGATGTAATCGGTTACAATGAAGCGCTTTCTGAAAATTCACGGGATCGTGATGCCATGCCGGCCTTTAAGGTCGTATGTTTCAAGCCTTTAACGGCGCCCGTACGCGGCGCTGCAGCCGTCGCCGTCACCCGCGGCGGTGCAGAACGCGCATCCGTATATGAGAATAAGTGAAATCAGGTATTCATTATGATCACCAAGACAGTCAGCCCTAAAGGACGGTCCGTCCGCGTAACGTTCGAGCTCCCGTCGGACGCAGCCTTGCAAAAAGTCGCCGTCGCCGGAGATTTCAACGAGTGGGATACGGAAGACAAGACGATGAAGCTGGACAAGAAGAAGGGCGTCTGGAAGACGGCCATTTCTTTCAAGCCGGGGGAATCGCACGAATTTCGGTACTTCATCGACGGCCAGAGCTGGCGCAACGACGAAGAGGCCGACGGCTACGCGCCGAATCCCTACTTCGGCGAGAACAGCGTGCTTGCGCTGTAAGTCGCCACGAGAAGGAAGACGGCACCTGTAAAGGGGGCGCTCCGCAGGCCGGGGCGCCCTTTTTTAGGATTTCTCACCGCGCCTCACCGCAGCAGCTTCGCGAAGGGGCGATTCGTAAGGATGGGCAGCGCATAGGTCGCTTCTGTCTACCCTCGATACGTCATTGCTCGTCCCACGTTTGGCACGTCGTAGGCTGGCTGCTATGTGGGCACGAACGTCCGTCTAGACCGCAACTTTGCCGAAGATCCATTGGACGAGGTAAACGGCAAAAATCATGGCGGCTATGTCCGCCGTGAGTCCGGCCGGCACCGCGTGCCGCGTCTTCTTGATGTTCACGGCGCCGAAATAGACGGCGACCACGTAAAACGTTGTTTCGGTAGATCCGAACATGGTGCCGGCGATCTTGACGAGCACCGAGTCCTCTCCATACGTTTCGATCATATCCGCTACGATGGCGGCCGAGCCGGAGCCCGTAAGAGGGCGGATGATGGCCATCGGAAGGACCTCGGGCGGGAAGCCGATGACGCCCAGTACGGGATCGAGCGCCTCCTCCAGGAATTCCATGGCTCCTGACGCGCGAAACATCCCGATGGCGAACAGGATGGCGACGAGGTAGGGAATGATCATAACCGCAACCCGAAAGCCCTCCTTGGCGCCTTCGACAAACTCTTCATAGACCTTCACGCCCTTGATGAGCCCGTAGAGCGGCAGCCCCACGATCAGGGCAGGCAGGACGAAGATGGCGAAGTAGTCGATAAAAACGCGAAAATATTCCATGCTATGCCTCCGGATGAGATGAGCCGTCGCCGCTCGAGCCGTCGGGCTCCGACAGGAGGTTCCGGGGATCGGATCGCTGATAGCCCGGCAGGCGCTGCAGGATTTTGGTGACGGTCACCGCGACGAATAGCGAGAATCCGGTGACAATGATGATCGGCAGGATGAGCTCATTGACCTGAAGGCCCATCACGGCCACGAGAAGAGCGGGCGGTACGAGCTGGACGCTGGCCGTGTTCATGGCCAGGAGCATTACCATGGAATTCGTCGCGGTCTCTTCGGTCGGGTTGAGCTCCTGAAGCTCCTCCATGGCCTTGATGCCCAGCGGCGTGGCCGCGTTGCCGAGCCCGAGCACGTTGGCTGAGAGGTTGAGCACGATCATGGCAAAAGCGGGATGGCCCTTCGGAATCTCCGGGAAGAGGGGTCGCAGGAGCGGCTCCGTCACACGGACCATGCTGTTTATCAGTCCGCCCGCCTCAGCGATCTGGAGAAGGCCGAGAAACAATGCCAGCACCCCGATCAGTCCCAGCGCGAGCTCGGCGGCCACGTCGGCGAAGTCGAAAGCGGCCTCCGTGATGTCGTTGACGCGAGGAAAGCGCACCTCGCTGAACTGGACCGCCGTGGCGGCCAGGCTCGAATCCGCGGACAGCATTTCGGGGCGGAGCGCACCCTGCAGTTCGTCGTCGGCCGATGCGGAGAAGTCCCTGATGCGGGAGAGCGGATCAGGCAGGGACGCATCCGGACTGAATCGCAGCTGAGTTCCCCGCTGAGTGCGGATGATCATCCCCTCGTAAGCGGAGTCCGGCGCGGCGTCGACGTCGTAGAACGACCGGTACTCCTCCGGGTCGATCAGGATGTGCACCGGCACCCGCCGAGCGCCTTCCTGATAGCCTTCCGGATACCGTAGCGTGACGGGGAGCGGAGCGTCATTTCTGAACCGATTGTTCGCGACGTCCCGTACGTCCGAGACGAGCGCGAAGAGCAGGCTCGCGATGATCAGTCCCGCCCAGATGTAATTGAGCATGTCGCTTCAGGGCATGGGAAGGGAAACGGCAAGACGGTCGTGAACATAACGAGAGGGTCCCGAATATGCATCCTGGCGACGAAGGTGTTACGTCGGGACCGCTCGGCCGTCAGCTCGTCTCGTCTTTGTCCGTGGCGCCGTTTGCGCGCTCGAAGAACGACGTGATGCGTTCGGCCAGCGCCGGTCCGACGACCGCGCGGACGGCGTCCTCGCCCGCCTCCTTGACCTGCCGGACGGACCCGAATTCCCTGATGAGCTTCTGGGCCGTCTTCTCGCCGATCCCGGGGATCGCCCGCAGCTCCGTATTGAGCGTGCTCTTCGAGCGCTGCTTCCGCTGAAAGGTGACGGCGAATCGATGGGCCTCGTTGCGCGCTCGCTGCAGCAGCTGAAGCGACGTGCTCGCCTTGGCGATGAACAGCGGCTCCGTGTCGCCCGGGAAGAAGACTTCCTCGAGGCGTTTGGCAAGTCCGACGACGGGAAATCTGCCGTAGACGCCGACGTCACGGAGCGCCGCCGCCGCCGCGGAGAGCTGTCCCTTGCCACCGTCGATCACGACCAGGTCCGGCCAGGGACCGTCGTCCTTGAGGATCTTTCTGTAGCGACGGCCGACCACTTCCCTCATGGCCATGTAGTCGTCCGGCCTGCCGTGCTCGGTCGAGCGAATCCTGAAGTGCCGGTAGTCGCTCTTCCTCGCGCGGCCGTCCTGAAAAACGACGCACGAAGCAACCGTACCGGTCCCGCCGAGGTGCGATATGTCGAAGCATTCGATGCGGCGTGGCAGCTCATCGAGCCGGAGGTCCTCCTGCAGTGCCTTCAGCGCATGCGGAAGGCGATCCTCGCCGCGCTTCATTTTCTGAATCTTCCATTCTTCCAGCAGCATCCGGGCATTCGTCTTCACCATGCGCATTAGACTGGCCTTCGGTCCCCTCTGAGGCACCCGCAGCGGAACCTTCCTGCCTCGCTCGCGGGCGAGGAGCTCTTCGATAGGATCCGGTTCGGCGACGCGGCCGCCGAGAAGGACTTCATCCGGAAAGAACGTGGTGTCCGTATAGTAATCCTCGACGAGGCGCTGCATGAGCACGGATTCGTCCAGTCCCTCCACCGGTCGGATGTATTTGTGCTGGCGCCCGACCACCTTGCCCTCACGGACCTTGAAGATGACGCCGCAGGCTACGTTCTCCTCGACGTCCGCCTCCAGTGCGAACAGGTCGCGATCCGCTTCGTCGGTGCTGACGACTTTCTGGCGACGGGAGTACTTCTCCAGCGCGCGGATCCGGTCCCGCATGTCGGCCGCCTCCTCGAAGCGCATAGCTTCGGAGAGGCGCTCCATCTCGTCGCGGAGCAGGTCGATCAGCTCCTTCGTGTGGCCGTTGAGCAGCTTCTCGACCTGTTCGATCGTACGGTTGTAGTCCGCCTCCGACTGCAGGCCTTCGCACGGGGCGGCGCACTTGTTAATGTGGAACTCGAGACATACGTCGTACTTGCCTGCGTCGATGGCATCCTGCGACAGGTTCAGCTTGCACGTACGAAGCTTGAAGATCGAACGGATCGTTCGAAGCATCAGCTTCATGTTCTTTACGTCCGTATACGGACCGACATAGGTCGAACCGTCCTTCTTGACGTTGCGCGTGGGGAAGACGCGCGGAAACCGCTCATTCTTGATGCAGATGAACGGGTAGGTCTTGTCGTCGCGCAGATTGACGTTGTAGCGCGGCTTCAGCTGCTTGATCAGGTTGTTCTCCAGGATCAGCGCCTCGGCCTCCGTGTCGGTCACGATTACCTCGACGTCCTCGATCTTCCCGATCATGACCTGCAGGCGGCCGTCTCGGGGCCGGCTCTGCTGGAAATAGGAGCGCACGCGGCTGCGCAGGTTCTTTGCTTTGCCCACGTACAACACCTTGCCGTCTGCGTCCTTGTGCTGGTAGACGCCCGGGCGGCGGGGGAGGCCTTTGAGCTTGTGTTCGAGGGTCTCGTGCATGGCTTCGACTCAACGACTATTTGCGGCCGAATGTTCGCCCGCCTGCGGCGGACCGAAC